>CAKZKZ010000259.1 GCA_937124495.1 uncultured Dokdonia sp.
AGGTGTTATTAATAATGAGTCTAACATTTCTTTATATTTCACTCCAAATAGTCCTAGAGATACTTTAGACTTAACAGAAGTTTCTATCTGGAAAGGTTTTAATGCAATGATTCAACAAGGAATTTGGCATATTTGGATTGGTACAGACCATATTTTCTTCTTGATAGCATTAATTTTACCAGCAGTAGTTTTTAGAAGAAAAGAAGAAAACTTATCACCAGTAAAAAGCTGGCAACCTGTAGCAAAATTTAAACCTGCATTTTATTATATCATAAAAATAGTTACTTATTTTACAATTGCACACACTATTACATTAAGTCTTGCTGCTTTACAAATTATTACACTTCCTGGTTGGTTGGTTGAGTCTATTATTGCTTTTTCTATTGGTTTAGCAGCGTTTCATAACATCATTCCAATATTTAAAGGAAAAGATTGGTTAATCGCTTTTGTTTTTGGATTATTTCACGGTTTTGGATTTGCAAGTGTTTTAGGTGATATTGGTCTTACAGACGAGTTTTTAGTCTATTCTCTTTTAGGATTTAACATTGGTGTAGAAATTGGTCAGCTTGTAATTATTGCACTTATTTTTCCAGTATTATACGTTATCAGAAAAAGAAAATCGTATCCAAAAATTCTTATTGGCGTTTCTATCTTTTTAATTGTAGCTTCTATTTATTGGATTATTGAACGTGTTTTTGATGTAAATCTTGGTGTAGAAGATACCATTACATACTGGTTGTATGAATTGGCAGTTACATTAGGATTGAAGTAAAATAATAAACCAAACTTATAGTGAAAAACGATAATTCAGCTTCAAAACCTTCATTATTTTCTCGATGGAAAAATCGAGATAAAAAGACTGTACAAAATACTGGAATTACAAAAATTCCTGATAATAGTCCAATACCTTTATCTCGTGAGCAAAAACGACTGTGGTTTTTACAGCAGTTATTTCCTGATAATCCCTTTTATAATTATTCAGAATTATACAGATTAAAAGGAGATGTACAAGTGGCATTATTTGAAAAAAGTATCCGTCTTATCGAAGATAAGCACGATATTTTACGTGCTACTTTTCAAGTAGAAGACGGCGTGCCTACCGTACAAACAACACCTACATCTAACTCGGGATTTACCTATCATGATTTTAGTGATGCATCTTATGAAGTTGCCTCTCAAAAAGCAAACGAGCTTGTACGTAAAAATGCTAGTCATACATTTTACCTTTCTGATGAAACCTTATTACAATCTACTGTGATAAAGGTTGCCGACAATGATTTCTTGTTTTTAATCGTTATGCACCATATTATTACCGATAAGTGGTCCATGAAGATTTTCCGTAAAGAGCTAGCATCTCATTATGCAAGTTTGGTAAAAGGAAATACGCCAACTATTGAGAAACCAGAGATTCAATATGCAAGTTATGCACATTGGCAAGGGACTCAAGAAATTAATGAAGAGCATCTTACCTACTGGAAGCAGAAACTATCAGGCGAGATTCCTACATTAAATCTACCGACAGATTATCCTAAAAAAGCACAACCCTCTTATAAAGGTACTTTTCATAAACAAGTATATGGAGATCAAACGTCCAAGAACTTTTTTGATCTCTGTAAAAAACTAGATGCGACACCTTATGTGACTATGTTAAGTGTGTATTATGTCCTGTTACAAAAATATACAGCTCAGGAAGATATATTAGTAGGAACTCCTATTACAAAAAGAGACCAGACAAGCTTAGAAAACCTCATCGGGTTTTTTAACGATACACTCGTATTACGTACTACAGTAGATAAGAATAGCTCATTTAGTGCATTGGTAAACGAGGTGAAGAAAACAACATTAGATGCTTTTTCTAATAAAGATATCTCTTTTGATACGCTAGTAAAAAAGTTAAAGCCAACGCGGTCTCTAAGTGTACATCCTTTCTTTCAAGTGATGTTTTTGTATCATAAAGTTCCAGAAACACCTACGCTAGGAGAAGACATCAAAATCTCATACGAACCTTATGACGCAGGAGTCGCAAAATTTGATGTAACTCTGTACATCTCCGAAGACGAAGGTTCCCTGATGTCATTGATGGAATATGAGACAGATTTGTTTGAAGCGACAACTATTGCGCGTATGCACAAGCACTTTGAAGAGATTCTTGAAAATGTGATCAAAAACCCAGATGCAGTGCTGTCTGAAATAGAAATTCAAACGGAACAAGAAGTACAGTTTTATGCAACATTAGAAGCTCCTGTAAGCGAGTATAACATCCCACATAAAGGAATCCACGAGATTATAACAGCACAGGCACAGCAGCATCCAGAGGCTATTGCTTTAGCATTTAAAGATGTAAAAATCACCTATAAAGAATTAGAGGAACGTGCCACCAAGATTGCTATTCAGCTCTTACAACACGGTATTAAAAGAAATGATATTGTGGGGTTATGTATAGAGCGTTCACATGACATGATTATTGGATTATTAGGGATTCTTAAGGCGGGCGCTGGGTACCTCCCGCTGGATCCTGAATATCCATTAGATCGCACTTCGTATATTCTTGATAACGCTTTCGCGAAAGCGGTCATCACCCAACAAAAACTTGTTTTAAATTTTAAAAATAGTTCAGTTCAAACACTCACGATAGAACGTATTTATGAAATAGAGACTCCTGCTGAAGTTGTATTACCTTCAGTAGAAAGCAGTGATCTCGCTTATGTAATCTATACCTCTGGAAGTACAGGTGTACCTAAAGGAGTGCCGATTACACATAAAAATATTATCAATTCTACACTTTCTAGAACTGATTTTTATGGATCAGATCCTACGTCATTTTTAGTGTTGTCTTCGGTTTCTTTTGACAGTTCTAAAACAGGAATATACTGGAGTTTATGTACAGGTGGGACGTTAGTGATTTCAGAAAAACATTTAGAACAGGATATAGATCGTCTGGTAAATACAATTCAGACGCATGCGGTGAGTCATACCTTAATGCTTCCGTCTTTATACGCTAATATTGTAAACTATGGTGATGTGCAAAAACTTAGCTCTCTAGATACGGTTATTGTCGCTGGGGAAGCTTGTACCACCCAACTCGCAGGTTCACATTTTGAAACGTTACCTGAAGTCAAATTATATAACGAGTACGGCCCAACAGAAAGTACAGTATGGTGTATTGCACATCAATTAACACCAAAAGATAGTACTGCGAGTAGTATTCCTATTGGACGTCCTATTAAAAATATACACGTCTATATTCTAGATGATGATGCAAAACGAATCCCCTACGGAACCATAGGAGAATTATACATAGGGGGTGTAGGATTGGCATCAGGATATTTACATGATGAAGCAAAAACAGCAGCATCCTTTGTACAACACCCTTTTGATACAGATACTTCCAAACGTTTATATAAAACAGGAGACCTCGCCAAGTACAGAGCTGATGGAACTATCGAGTTTTTAGGAAGAAAAGATCAGCAAGTTAAAGTAAGAGGCTACAGAATTGAACTTGATGAAATTGAGCAACTCATTTATAGTGACACTCAAGTGCAACAAGCTGTGGTTACTGTAGAGAGTGATGTAGATGCCATTGATTGGGATGCTTTAGAAACAGCAACGCCTACACAATTACTACAAGGACTCAATAAACACATTTCAAATACAACAATACATCAGATACTGACCTCTATAGAAACGCTTCAAGAAGAAGCTGTAGAAGTAGTACTTGACAATTTAGATTAAAGATATAAGCCATGCGAAGAGTTAGAAGATCAGAAGGATACGAAGTACAGCTTACGATAAAGGAAGATAGTTTTATAAATCCTCCGAGAGCTATTCAACGATCAGCAGTGATTAATAGAGCACTTAAAGAATTTTCGGCAGATATAGAGGCGATTGATGAACAGGCAAAACATTTTGTACCAGGGAGTGTCGCTACTGAGATTAGAGAAATAAACGATCGTACGCATACAAAACTATCTGATCAAGAGATTATGGAAGATTGGCAAATACCACTTATGCACAGTATGGCCGATGTGATTTGTGAGACCCGTGGTGATATCCTAGAAATAGGTTTTGGAAGAGGGATTTCTTCAGATATGATTCAAGCACATGAGGTAAAGTCGCACACCATTATAGAGTGTAATGAGCAAGTAATCACTGATTATTTCCAGCAATGGAAAGAAAATTTTGAAGGTGCTGATATACGAATGGTACAAGGCTTATGGCAAGATACGATAGATGATTTAGGGTTGTTTGATGGTATATTTTTTCATACCTATCCATTAAATGAAGAAGAATATATGAAGTACGTTCAGGAGAGTATCACCTTTGCAGAACACTTCTTTTCTTATGCTTCAAGTCATCTGACTAAAGGAGGAGCATTTACGTATTTCTCTAATGAAATAGATTCTTTGAGTAGAGAACATCAACGCTTATTATTAAAGCATTTTTCTTCATTTAGTATACAAAAAGTAGCACTTAGAATGCCAGAAGATGTGAAGGATATTTGGTGGGCAAATTCAATTGTAGTTGTAAAAGCAGTAAAATGATAGCAGAAAATATAGAAGATAGAATACATGCATTAAGCGCCGAAGGCAAAAAATTACTGTTGCTTAAAATCAAAGAAACAGTAACGGTACAAGCGCAACGTACTACAACTTCAGGTCGTAAACGTATTGTGGCATATGTTCAAGGACATGAAGGTTTTTCTGTAGATCAATTAAAGGCTGACCTTCAAAAGAAATTACCAGACTATATGGTGCCGTCTCAATTTGTTCCTGTAACGGCAATGCCCGTATTACCTAATGGGAAAATAGATAGAAAACAATTACACGAAGTAAGTATAGTACAACCTACAGTATCTAAAACGAAAACTGTAAACACAAGTGCTGCTACAAAAGTAGAACAGCAATTACTTGCGATATGGGAGACCGTCTTAGGTTTTTCTCCGATTCATAAAGACGATAACTTTTTTGAAATCGGGGGAGATTCTATTTTAAGTATTCAGATTATTGCGAAGGCGAGAAAAGAAGGAATCGTATTAGAATCGAATGCGCTTTTTGAGCATCAGACAATTGCTGAGCTCTCTCTTTTTGCAGAAACAACACAAACGGTACAAAAGAGTAATACCACTGTATCTGATAAATTATTGGCGATATGGGAAGAGACTTTAGGTTTTTCTCCGATTCATAAAGACGATAATTTCTTTGAAATAGGCGGAGATTCTATTCTAAGTATTCAGATTATAGCGAAAGCCAGAAAAGAAGGGATTATCCTTGATTCTAATCATATTTTTCAGCACCAGACGATTGCTGAATTATCGCTTTTCGCGAAAGCGGAAACAACAGAAATTACACAGAAAGTAGAAACAGGAATTGTACCGTTATCACCTATACAACACTGGTTTTTTAACGATCATAAAAATGCACCTCACTATTGGAATCAAGGTGTCAGATTAGATATGATTCCTGCTATTTCAGAAAAGCAAGTACAAGAAGTGTATGATTATATTATCACACAACACGATGCTTTACGATCACGGTTTAGACATATAGAAAATCAGTGGGTGCAGGATATTATAGCGCCAGAGCAAATATTTGCGGTGGAGTATGTAGATCTTAAGGGTACTGTATCATCACAATATGAACAGATTGTACAAGAGCAAATGCAACGTGTACAAGATCAATTTATAGTATCTGAAGGTTCTTTGTTTACCTGTCTCTACTTTACTACAGGAACAGCAAAAAATGATTTTTGTGTGCTAATAGCACATCACTTAATTGTAGATGCTGTCTCTTGGCAGATTATTATAGATGATTTTACAGCTGCTTTACAACAGGTTGCGACAAATAAAGCTATCGTAAAGGAAGCAAAAACAAGTAGCGTCAAAACATGGAGTGAACATCTTCATACGTATGTCCAAACGATGCCTAATGAGGAGATTGCGTTCTGGACACAACAAATAGCACCTGTGCCTCATTTACCTTTTGATAAAGGAAATAGCATTGTTATCGAAGAAAAAGATGTGGCACTAGTACACTTCTCTTTAGATAAGGATACAACAAAGGCATTACAAGAAGCAAATCAAGCGTATCATACAAAAATTGAAGAGCTTCTCATCACTGCATTTGTTGATACGATAGGAAACTGGAGTACACATCAAGAAATCGCCATAGGTTTTGAAAGACATGGTAGAGAAACGTTAGAATCAGGACTAGATGTATCAAAAACGGTGGGCTGGTTTACGTCTTATTTTCCAGTAAGATTTACACATCTATCCACTAAAGATATAGGGGGTCAAATAATCGCTGTAAAAGAACAAATGCGTAGTGTTCCTAATGGAGGTATAGGATACGGAGGTCTGCGTTACTTGAAAAATGCATTTGGAGATATAGAAAATCCTGAGATTGTATTTAATTTTTTAGGAACTAAAAGTACAATGGTACCTGATCATGGTATCAAAACGACGACACTCACAGAAAATCTTAGAGACCCACGCAGTGAACGTCATTATAAACTAGAAATCAATGTGCATATAACTGATGACCGATTACAAGGGACGTGTAGTTTTGGAAATAACATCCACACAACAGATACAATAAGCTTATTAATGAATGACTTTAAAAAGCGCATTCAAGAAATAGGGGCGTATTGTAGTCAAACAGAAAATGGCGGATATACACCTTCTGATTTTTCTGAAGCAGATATAAGCCAAGATGATTTAGATAGTTTACTTGGTTTATTAGAATAACTAGCTGATTGCAAATATGGTAACAGCACAAATAAAAATACCGATGGAAACAAAGACGCTCAAAAAACCGAAAATAGAAGCTATTTATCCGCTTACGGCTATGCAACAGGGATTACTCTTTCATCATTTAATGGAAGGAGAAGACCAAGGTTTTTTGACAGTGCAATGTGAGATAGAAGGTGCTCTTGATATCGAACTTTTCAAGCAAGCTTGGAAAGCTGTTACCCTACGTCACGAAGTGATGCGTACATCAGTACATTGGAAAAAAGTAGAACGTCCCGTATTGTTAGTCAGGCCAGAAAAAGAGATTCAATGGTCATTTTTAAGTTGGATGGAGCGAACTCCAGAGCAACAAGTGGTATTACTAGAACTACGTAAAAACGAACGAAAAGAGATGGGTGTTTCTTTTGAAGAAAATCCACTTTCTAAAATCAGTTTAATTCAAAAAACAGCAGATAGTTATTATTTTTTATGGGAATGTCATCACCTTTTATTAGATGGATGGTCTTCTACTATTATCTTAAAAGATGCATTTACACTATATGCTAGTTTATGTTCAGGAACAGACCCCGAATTACCTGCAATTCCTACCTATAAGTCGTATAGAAATTGGCTGAAAAATAATTCTTTTGAAAAGGCTTCAAGTTTCTGGGCAAAAACCTTTGAGGACTATACAAAAGCGCCGTTGTTTAAGCAAAGTAGTACGCGATCATCTGTAAGTACACCTACGATATATAAAAACAACTTTACGGTAGAAACTTCTAATGATTTAAAAAAGCTTGCAAAACGTTATAGAGTTACACTTAATACCTTGTTTCAAGGGATCTGGTCATTGGCACTATCCAAGTGTTTTGATACGAGTAATGTCACTTTTGGGACAACAGTC
>CAKZKZ010000260.1 GCA_937124495.1 uncultured Dokdonia sp.
CAAACGGGCATCTTCACCTTCGTTTTTACAAGGCCACATCCAGTTGGCAGATAGGCTTATTGATTTTAAATTGTCTGTAAGCGGAGCCCATACAATATTTGTTAAGGCTTCTGCAATACTATTTTTACTTCCAGCCACAGGGTCTATGAGTCCGCTTACTGGTGAGTGTCCTATAGAAGTAGCAATACCTTCTGTACTTTTATAATCTAATGCCATGACTCCTACATTATTGAGAGGGAGTTGTAAAGGGCCTGCACATTGTTGTTTTGCAACACGCCCGCCTACACAGCGATCAACTTTATTGGTGAGCCAGTCTTTACAAGCCACAGCTTCTAATTGTAATACCTGCTCTAAATAGTCGTGAAAGTTTTCTAATTGATATGTAGGATTTTTATAGGTACGATTTATAGTTGTATCTATCATCACTGTTTTTGGTGAGCTACCAAACATATCCTCAAGTGCGAGATTCATAGGAGATTTCCCTGTAGTTTTACTTACAAAAGCAAAACGCTGATCATCTGTTACTTCGCCTACTTCATACATAGGAGAGCGTTCACGGTCTGAGATACGCTTAAGTGTCTCCATATCTTTTTCACCAATCACAAGTCCCATACGTTCTTGTGACTCGTTACCTATGATTTCTTTTGCTGATAAGGTTTTATCTCCTACTGGAAGTTTATCAAGATCTATAAGACCTCCTGTTTCTTCCACAAGTTCAGAAAGACAATTTAAATGCCCTCCGGCTCCGTGATCATGTATAGATACGATTGGGTTTTCCTCACTTTCTACAAGTCCTCGTATGGCGTTTGCAGCACGTTTTTGCATTTCAGGATTAGAACGTTGTATTGCATTTAACTCGATACCAGAGCTAAAAGCTCCTGTGTCTGCTGATGATACAGCGGCACCGCCCATACCAATACGGTAATTTTCTCCACCAAGAATTACTATTTTATCTCCCTCGTTAGGAGTGTCTTTTAAAGCTTGGTCTTTTTTCCCATACCCTATACCTCCTGCTTGCATAATTACTTTGTCGTATCCTAATCTGCGTCCTTCTTCTTCATGTTCAAAGGTAAGTACAGATCCAACAATAAGAGGTTGTCCAAATTTGTTTCCAAAATCTGAAGCACCATTAGATGCTTTTATTAATAGATCTATTGGATTTTGATATAACCATTTTCTAGCGGGCATATTTTCCTCCCATGGTCTATCTTCTAAGAGTCTTGAATATGGTGTCATATATACAGCTGTACCTGCAAGGGGTAATGATCCTTTTCCTCCTGCAAGTCGATCTCGTATTTCTCCTCCAGATCCTGTAGCAGCACCATTAAAAGGTTCTACCGTTGTAGGGAAATTATGTGTCTCCGCTTTAAGCGAAATAACACTATCGAATTCTGTTTCTTGATAGAAATCAGGCTTATCTGCTGTTTTAGGCGCAAATTGTGTAACACGTGGTCCTTCTGTAAAAGCAACATTGTCTTTATATGCAGAAATAATGGTATTTGGGTTTTCTGCTGCTGTTTTTTTGATAAGTTTGAATAAGGAAGAAGGCATTTCTTCTCCATCTATCACAAATGTTCCGTTAAATATTTTATGTCGACAATGTTCGGAATTTACCTGACTGAAACCAAAAACTTCTGAATCTGTTAGTTTACGTCCAATTTTTTTAGAAACATTTTCTAAATAGGTGACTTCTTCATCACTTAAAGCAAGTCCCTCTTCTTTGTTATAGGAGCCGATGTCATCAAGTTCTATAATAGCTTCCGGGGCTATGTCAAAGGTGAAAATATTTTGATTAAGCGTTTTGTATTCTTGAGAAATCATAGGATCAAAAGAATTTTCATTTTCAGAATGATTTGAAAACTCTTCTATTCTAATGATATTTTCAATGCCCATGTTTTGGGTGATTTCTACAGCATTGGTACTCCAAGGCGTAATCATCGTAGCTCGCGGACCAATAAAAAAAGCGTCTATTGTGGACGCTTCTATTTTGGGTTGATTGCCAAAAAGCCATATTAGCTTTAAGCTATCTTCTTGTGTTAAATCTTGGTTGCATTGAACTGCAAATACAGTTTCTTTTGGGTTTCCGAAGAAGTAAATCATACAGGTAGTCTGTGATGTTAAATAAACAACAAATTTACATTTTTTAGGTAAAATATACACGATTAAATAGGATTGCTTATAGATATTATAAACATGTTTTTAACGTCTTTGATAATTACTGGTTTTTTGTAAATTATGTAAACTATTGAGGAATTATTAAGATATTATTATTATATATATTATTTTCGTTGAGATTTATTACTAAAACTACACAGTTATGAAAAAAATTACAATTTCGTTTTTGCTGATGCTCTTTATTGGTTTAGGAGCTTTTGCACAAGAAACACATGGACCTAGTTCTACTTCGCAAGCAGTATATATAGGTAAAACAATACCGCTTCGAGATTTTCCAGTTATGCCAAATCATAACTTAGGGGTTGATGAACTTACTATAATTGACAATCGTTATGAGGGGTCATTTGAAAACTTAGTAGAAGGACAATCTAATTCTGAGGCTACAATGCAACGTGAAATGGGGCCTCTATTAGCGCCTAATGCTATTGAAGTTAACTTTCCTGGTATAAATGGAACGCAATCAGGTTTTGTTCCACCAGATCCTACCGGAGCTGTCGGGCCTAATCACTATGTACAAGCAGTCAACTCATCAATTTCAATATATGATAAGACTGGAGCTGTAATTGTTGGGCCTGTTGCTTTAGGGACATTCTTAAATAATAGCTCTAATAGTGGAGATCCTATCGTTTTGTATGATCAACTAGCAGATAGATGGTTGGTTAGTGAATTTGGTAACGGAGCTCAATCACTATTAATAGGTATTTCAGAAACTGGAGATCCTACAGGAGCTTATAATGTATATGAAATTTTGAATGGTCAATTTGAAGATTACCCACATTATTCAGTATGGCCAGACGGATATTACCTTACCACCAATGGAAATGGTGGAGGTGGTGGATTTGCCGCTAGAGAAGTTTTTGTTTTAGAAAGAGATGTTATGTTAGCAGGAGGAGATGATCCTCAAGTTGTCGGACTTAACCTTACAGGTCAATTTGCAAACCCTACGACTATTTTTAGTGCTGCATCTGCAAATTTAACAGGATACACAGCTCCGGCTGATACACCAGCATTTTTTGTGTACTTGCAAGATGATTCTTGGAATGGAAGTATTGATGCTGATCATTTATTAGTATGGGAAGCTGTTATTGATTGGGATAATGTAGGAAACTCTACAATCTCTGCTGATCCGCAGGAAATTCCTGTAGATGAATTTGATTCTTTGTTTGCACCATTTGGTGTTGGTGATATAGATCAACCGGGAACTACACAAGATTTAGCAGGTCAAGGAGGGATTATATCATATATGGCTAATTACAGAACATTTGAAGATCATAATTCATGGTTAATAACATTCAATGTAGATGTAGATGGTAATAATACATCTGGGGTTCGTTGGATAGAGCTTAGAAATACAGAAGCAAATACAGAATGGGCAGTTTTTCAAGAAGGAACGTACGCTCCAGATGATGGTAACAGTCGTTTTATGAGTAGTGCTGCTATGGATGCTCAAGGTAACATAGGATTAGCTTATAACATAGGTGGTTCTGAGATGCCAGTTGGAATTCGTCATACAGGACGATTTGCTTCAGATCCATTAGGTCAAATGACCGTAGATGAAAATGTGATTTTTGATGGACCAGGAGTTTCAACAAATACAAATCGTTTTGGAGATTATGCTCATATGACTATAGATCCAAATGATTTTACGTTCTGGCATACAACTCAGTATTTCCAAAGTAATAATGTGTGGGCTACAAGAATCGCATCTTTTAGTCTTTCTAATGGTTTTGCAACTGATGTTGGTGTAAATGGTTTTGTATCTCCAGCTTCTGGAGACTTATCAGCTACAGAAACTGTAGAAGTAATCATCAGAAACTTTGGGACAGACGATCAATCTAATATTCCATTAGAATTACGATTGGATGGAGCTCTTATTGCTAATGAGACTTTTACAGGAACAATTGCAGGTGGAGATTCTGCCAACTATACATTTACAGCAACTGTAGATTTAAATGTTGAAAATCAAACATATGTGGTTTCAGCTAGTACTTTGCTAACTGGAGATCAGCAAGCTGTAAATGATGAGGCTTCTACAGAAGTAACTCACCTTTTTGCTAATGATATTGGAGTAGCTGCTATTACATCACCTTCTGCTGGAGTGTTAGGTGTAGAAGATATTACAATTGATATTACAAATTATGGAGGTGTTGCACAGTCAAACTTTGATGTTCAATATATATTAGATGGCAATGCGCCAGTTGTAGAGACTTTTACAGGAAATGTCCCACCAGAAGAAACAGTGAGTTTTACATTTGCTACACAGGCAGATATTAGTGAATCTGGAAACCACACTATTGTATCTAAAACAAATTTAGCTGGAGATCAAGACACATCTAATGATGAAGCTAGCCTTGATCTATTAAACATTTGTATGCCTGTAGCTACAAATGGATGTAATGTAGATGGTATCAAGCAATTCGTTCTTAATACAATAAGTGCAGATGATGGAGGAAATGGCTGTAATACAGAACCAGATAGTAGTCCTCAAGGATATGCAAACAGAACAGATTTATCTACAACATTAAGTAATGTTGCTGGTCAAAATGAATATATACTTCAAGCACAACAAAATTGGGCAGGTGGTCCAGGAGTAGAAGTGTTATCTGTATGGATTGATTTTAATGATAATGGAGATTTTGAAACTTCAGAACAACTTATTGCGGGTGAATTCTTTCAACAAGCAGGTGTTCTTGAAGATTTTGATTTAGTTATTCCTCCGGGATCTCCAATAGGAAGTCATATTTTGAGAGCAAAAGCAATAGATAGTTCTGCTGCTGGTGATATCAATAATGCGTGTTCTAGTTATGCATTTGGAGAAGTTCAAGATTACACAGTAATCATAGATGATACTCTAGGATTGGATGATAATGCATTTGCAAACTCAGTGTTTACAGTATCAACTTTAGATAATGAAAACTTTGATGTTGCATTAACCTCATCTTTAGAAGGAGATGTATTTATTGCTGTGCATAATACATTAGGACAGCAATTAAAATATAAGCGTGTACAAAGAGAAGGAAATACTTTTAGAGTAGCATTAGATATGTCTAATGTAGCATCTGGTGTTTACTTTGTAAAAATGATGACACTAGGTTCTAGTCGTTTTAAAACTGAAAAGATTCTTGTAAAATAGAATTTTATAATATACTAATTAAGAAAAAGCGAGCATTGCTCGCTTTTTCTGTTTTTAAAATATTTAATACTTAAAAACCTTTCTAAATACATTAATATATAAGATTCATTAGAAATAAATAGTTCATTTCTTTCAAAGAAAATCATTTTAAAATACCATTTTTTAAATGGTTTAATAATATGTGTATTAGTTTGGTAGGAAAATGCATACCTTAGTTGTTTTTATATTAATAAACTACACTTTAATTACATAATTATGAAAAAAACTATTTTATATCTAGTGGCTATATTTGCCACTATAAACTTATTTGCACAGGATGCTGTAGCACCTGAATCGATCGGACAAGGTACTTTCCTTGGAAAAACCATGGCATTACGTGATTTTCCTCTCATACCTGAAGCCCCTGATGGTAAGCCAGATTACAGAATTGTACCTCATAACTTTCCTGTAGATGGATTTATTACTGAGAATGCCCTTCCTGTAGGAGGAGATCCAATAAAACAGTCTACAATTAATATGGCTTTACAACAGCGTAATATTGGTGAAAATTTTGATGGAATTACTGCAGCAGAAGGTGGAGCAACACCTCCAGATCCATCAGGAGCAGTAGGACCTAATCATTATGTCAATGCTGTAAATGTTGTTGTCAAGGTTTTTGATAAATCAGGAAACGTTCTTGCAGGTCCAACATCTCTTGGAAACTTTATAGGAGATGGGCAAAACAGTGGAGATCCAATAATCATGTATGATCAACTTGCTGATCGTTGGTTTGTTAGTCAATTTAATACTTCTAACAATGGATTATCTATCGCTATTTCTGAAACTCCGGATCCAACTGGTGCATATTTTTTATATGAATACCCTTTAGATGCTTTTCCAGATTATCCTCATTATTCGGTATGGCATGATGCGTATTATATGACAGCTAACAAAAATGGAGGAGCAACAACTTATGCCTTAGAGAGAGATGTAATGCTTGCTGGAGGTGCAAACCCTCAAATTTTAGGATTTAATTTACCTGGCGTAATCAGAAATCCAAATACAGTTTTTAGTCCTGAACCAGCATACCTTCTCGGAACAGATTTTGATCCTTCTACGCCTGCATATATTACATATTTGCAAGATGATGGTTGGGGAGCACCTAATGACCATTTAAAAGTATGGGAACTTGATATCGATTTTGCAACACCTGCAAATTCTTCAATCTCTGCACCGCTAGAAATTCCAGTAGCTCCTTTTGATTCTTTCTTAGCTCCGTTTGGTGCTGGAGAATTACAACAACCAGGAACTGGACAACGTATTGATATGATAACAGGGGTTATCTCTTATGCTGCTCATTATAGAGCTTTTGAAGACCACAATTCTTGGTTAGTTACTTTTAATGTTGATGCAGAGGGAGATAATAATAGAGCAGGAGTACGTTGGATTGAGTTAAGAAACAATGATACTGATGATTGGGCTGTCTATCAAGAAGGAACGTACGCACCAGCAGACGGGAATAGCCGTTTTATGGGTAGTGGTGCTATAGATGCACAAGGTAATATAGGACTTGCTTTTAATATTGGTGGAGCAGATTGACCAGTGGGTATAGCATACACAGGAAGATTTTCAAATGATACATTAGGAGAAATGACAGTTCCAGAAACAACTATTGTAAATGGAGTAGGAGTACAATCTACTACCAATAGATTTGGTGATTATTCTCAGCTTACTATGGATCCAGATAACTTTACTTTTTGGCATACAGCAGAGTATTTTTCATCTAATAATTCTTGGAGAACTCGTGTTGCTTCTTTTAGCCTTTCTGGTGGTTTTGAAACAGATGCTGGTATAAATGCTATCGTGTCTCCAGTAAGTGGAACACTAACAAATGGGGAGACTGTAGAAGTTGAAATTAGAAATTTTGGAACAGAAGAATTATCAAATATACCAGTAGTATTAAGTGTTGATGGAGTTGAGGTTGCAAATGAAGTTTTTGCTGGAACTATTGCTCCTGGAGCTTCTGCAAATTACACATTTACGCAGACAGTAGATTTATCTGTAGAAGGACAGGTTTATGATATTACTGTGTGTACAGATCTTGCTGGTGATCAATTTGAAAATAATAATTGTAATGGAGCAATGGTACAACACCTTTTTGCTAATGATTTAGGTGTTACTGAGATTACTGCTCCAGAATCTGGAGGTACGGATCAAGACTTATCTTCTAAAATAGCAACAGATTTTGGTTTTGGATATAGTTTAACTGACAAAATCACATTAAACGCTACTATTAATAATATTTTTGATGTATACC
>CAKZKZ010000261.1 GCA_937124495.1 uncultured Dokdonia sp.
CAACAATAGTAATCGAATCTGCTGAAAAAGGTGGAAGCCTAGTCACAGCCGATATTGCCATCTCATATAATCGTGATGTATTTGCAGTTCCTGGTCGTGTAACAGATAGCCAAAGTATAGGGTGTAATAATTTGATTAAACAACATAAGGCGCATTTGCTTACATCGGCAGCAGATGTTGCCTATATTCTTAATTGGAAACTAAAAGAAGACAAGCCACCACCTGTACAGAAAAAACTATTTGTCGAGTTAGATAATGATGAAAAGCCGATTTGGAATTTTCTGAAAGAACATGGAAAAGAAGAACTAGATATCATTGCACTTCATTGTAAAATGCCTACACATAAAATTGCAGGAATCCTCCTTACTATGGAATTGAAAGGCGTCATACGTCCTTTACCGGGAAAGTTGTTTGAGGTGATTTAATCGTTATTATATACATTTTCGCGAAAGCGTAAACAACAAGAAACCTAAGTAATACTTAGGTTTCTTGTTAATATATATGTTTTTTACGTTCGTATTTTAAATCCGCTTTATGCATTAGAACTTTGTCATGAAGCATTGAGATATAATAAATACTGACATTTTCTTAATTTTAGCATAGCACGGCTATGGTTAAATTAAAAAATGGAGCAAAGCGCTAGTATTTGAAGTAGATCAAAGATGTAATAGATTTTCTAATGCATAAAGTGGGTTAAATTACCCTTTTACTTTTCCAGGCAATACTCTATATCCCATATTGTATAATGTAAATCCATATATATCGGCATATTGTTCTATGGTTTTACTTACAGGGGTTCCTGCGCCATGTCCAGCATCGGTTTCAATACGTATCAATGTAGGAGCATCTCCTGCTTGTTTTGCTTGTAACTCGGCTGCAAATTTAAAAGAATGCGCAGGTACGACACGATCATCATGATCTCCTGTCGTTACGAGTGTTGCAGGGTATGACACCCCTTCTTTTACATTATGTACAGGGGAATATCCTTTTAGGTATTCAAACATCTCTTTACTATCTTCTGCGGTACCATAATCATACGCCCATCCTGCGCCTGCAGTAAAAGTGTGATATCTAAGCATATCCATAACACCTACGGCAGGTAAAGCTACTTTCATAAGATCAGGACGTTGTGTCATCGTAGCACCTACAAGAAGCCCTCCGTTAGATCCTCCGCGTATCGCTAAATACTCACTAGACGTATATTTTTGATCAATAAGATATTCTGCGGCAGCGATAAAATCGTCAAATACATTTTGCTTTTGCATTTTTGTACCTGCATCATGCCATTCTTTTCCATACTCACCACCACCACGTAAATTAGGGACAGCATAAATACCACCTTGCTCCATCCAAACGGCATTTGTAATACTAAAACTAGGGGTAAGACTGACATTAAATCCACCATAGGCATATAGTATGGTCGGGTTTTTACCATTGAGTTCTACTCCTTTTTTATGTGTGATAATCATAGGCACTTTTGTGCCGTCTTTAGAATTATAAAACACTTGTGTGCTTTCATAATTATCAGGATTAAAGTCAATGTCTGGTTTACGGTATAATTCTGAGGTTCCTTCTTTTATTTGATACAGAAATGTACTTCCTGGCGTTTTGTAGTTGGAAAAACTATAGTAGAGTTCTGTTTCTTCTTTTTTTGCACTAAATCCTCCTGCAGACCCTATTCCAGGTAATGCTACTTCACGTATCAGTTTCCCTTGATAATCGTATTGTAATACTTTTGAAATCGCATCTACCATATATTCTGCAAAAAAGTATCCGCCTGCACTAGAAATGCTCAATACATTTTTTGTTTCTGGAATAAGATCTACCCAGTTATCTGATGTTGGATTGCTAGCATCTACAGTAACAATACGGCGATTAGGCGCATTCAAATTTGTTGCTAAAAATAAAGTGCTTCCTTCATTTTCTATAATATTAGTACTAGAATCTGTATGATTAAGAATGGTAACAAGGGGTGCGTTAGGCTTTGTAAGATCTTTAATAAATAATTTATTTCCTGACGTAGAAACACTTGCCGATATAATTAAATAATGTCCATCCTCTGTCACGCCACCACCTACATATCGATGTTTTTCTTCTGGAGTTGCACCAAAAACAACAGCATCTTGAGATTGAGGTGTTCCTAATTTATGATAGTATAATTTATGTTGATCTGTCTTTGCTGAAAGTTCGCTACCTTCAGGTTTATCATAACTTGAATAGTAAAAACCTTCGTTTTTGTACCAAGAAATTCCTGAGAATTTTACATCTATTAAGGTGTCTTCAATGATTTCTTTTGATTCAGCATTCATGATTAAGATTTTACGCCAATCACTTCCACCTTCAGAAATGCTATATGCAGCTTTTTTGCCATCTTTAGAGAAACTAAGACCAGCTAATGATATAGTACCATCTTCTGCAAATGTATTAGGATCTAAAAAAACGGTAGCGGTATCAGGGTTATCTCCTGTTTTGTATCTATAAATTACATATTGATTTTGAAGCCCATTGTTTTTATAGAAATAAGAATAATCTCCTTCTTTAAAAGGAGAACCTATTTTTTCATAATTCCATAATTTTTCTAAACGTTCTTTAAGTTGTGCTCTAAAAGGAATTGTGTCAAGGTAGCTGTATGTTACTTGATTTTGACGCTTTACCCAATCTTTGGTTTCTTCACTACGGTCATCTTCTAACCAACGGTACGGATCTGGCACTTCTGTTCCAAAATACGTATCTATGGTATCTGTTTTTTGGGTTTGTGTATAGGTCACTGCAATAGGTTTTTCTATAGATTTTACATCATTTTTACAAGAGAATAGCACGCTACTCACAAAGGCTAACAAAAGAACTCTTTTCATAAGACTGAGATATGTTATTTAAAGAGTGAAGATAGGGATTTGTACGCTTTCACGAAAGTGAAGTTTATACTGAGCTTGCCGAAGTACGAAAGCATAAAAAACCCTACCTTAAATAGGCAGGGTTGTCTGTTTTATAAATGAGGTGTATTTATTGTACAAGATGTCTGTAATTATTCCAGTTTTTATAGATAAAATAAAGGTTAACAACTGCTACGAATAATGCAGGAAATATGTTTGCTGGATTTAGAACTGCATGAAAAAGTACCACATTTACAGAGATAGGTAATAATGCTAGTAATGCCGCAGGAAATGCTTTTTTAGTAATAAAAAGAAGACCGACGACCACTTCAAGTCCTCCTACTAATGGCCACATATAACCACTATCTGTAAAAGCTTGAAATAAAGTTGCGGCACCTATATCTTCTCCAAATTGAAAGTCTGGCATGAACCAGAAAAATTTATTAAGTCCAAAAATAAGGAGCATCACTCCAAGTGCAATTCTAAGTATAGTGTTTACTATTTTCATGAGTTTGTTTGTTTTGGTTATTTATTGGGGTCTTAGACGCAGTACTTTTACTTCTATTACAAAAGAGTTTAAAATAATTGTCAATTCTTCCAAGAAACAAAAAAATCACTCATTTAATAAATCTTGGAAAATAGTCACAAACCTACTTATATGAAGGCCGTCGATGAGCCCGTGATGAACATATACAGCAACGGACATTGTCTTTTTTTCGTTCAGTGTCATGACTTTTCCAAAAGATATTTTAGGAACGCTATCCTTTCTTTTAAACATTCGAGCATGGGTAATAGCGCTAAAGTCAAGCCAAGGGATTGCCGAGTAATGAATAACACTATCTGGATTTTCTGCAGGAAATAATGCATCGCTTTGTTGAATACGATCTATTTCCTTTTGAGTTAATTGTGCAAACGTATCAAAATCTTCTGCATACGGAATATAGCTAAAACCAAAAGTTTCATTGGCTCTCATAAGTGTTGCCGAAGCTCCTATATGGTCATGCAGAATGACTTCATTATCTGATGTGATACGATACTTGAAATTTTCTATTTGATTCGTAGCCAAGACACATTTATGTAAGTAGTATTTAAAAAAAGAAATTCCTTGTTGTTTTGTTTTTTGCATCGCTTTGGTCACATCTACTGTTACCGTAAGGCCAAAATAAGGTTCTTCGAATTGATTAAAGAATTCGAAGTGTTGTTTGCGTTTCCAAGTGGATACATCTATTGTTTTCACAGAAAGCTATTTATGATATTACAATATAAGAAAATAGAAAACCTCCATAAAGGAGGTTTTCTATTATATAAAAGTTTGTTTTTTAAACCAATCCATTAGCTACGAGATATTCTCCAATTTGAACAGCATTGGTAGCCGCCCCTTTACGAAGATTGTCTGAAACAATCCACATATTAAGAGAGTTTTCTTGTGAATGATCACGACGTATACGCCCTACAAAAACATCATCTTTACCCTCGGCATAAATAGGCATAGGATAGGTGTTTGTGTCTGGATTATCTTGTAGTGTAACTCCGTCTGTTTCACTAAGAAGTCTACGTAACTCACTAAGATCATATTCATTATGAAACTCTAAATTAACAGACTCACTATGACCTCCTACAACAGGAATACGTACCGCTGTTGCAGTAACAGCAATGGTGCGATCATCCAATATTTTTTGAGTCTCATTGACTAATTTAAGCTCTTCCTTAGTATATCCGTTTTCTACAAAAATATCACAAGCAGGAATGGCATTGCGATGAATAGGGTATGGGTATGCCATTTCTCCTGTTGAGCCTGCATATTCATTTTCAAGTTGTTGTACTGCTTTTACACCTGTTCCTGTAATAGATTGGTAAGTAGAGACAACCAATCTTTTGATACCATATTTTTTATGTAACGGAGCTAGTGTAAGAACCATCTGTATCGTAGAACAGTTAGGATTTGCAATGATTTTATCGTCTTTAGTTAATGCATTTGCATTAATTTCTGGAACAACTAGTTTTTTAGTGCGATCCATACGCCATGCAGATGAGTTATCTATAACGGTAGTTCCTACTTCTGCAAATTTTGGAGCATATTCAAGCGAAATATCTCCTCCTGCAGAAAAAATAGCGATGTCAGGTTTGGCTGCAATCGCATCCTGCATAGAATGAATTGTATATTCTTTCTGTTTATAGGTTACCTGTTTCCCTATAGATCGTTCAGAAGCAACAGGGATTAATTCGGTTATAGGAAAATTACGTTCTGCAAGTACTTGCAACATCACTTGGCCTACCATTCCGGTAGCACCGACTACGGCTACTCTCATTAGTATAAGTATCTATTAAATATTTAAAACCCAAATGTAGCAACAAGCGTTTAATTAATTGATCTAAATACTAATAAAATATATGTAATATTTCTAGGTTGAACAAAAGAGGTTAAAAATGTATAATTACTAACAAAAAAAACCGCCTCAGCTAGATAACTGGGCGGTTTAAAGTTAACATATATATAGTGTAGCGGTGACGTTTATGTCATTCCGTTGTAAAACGAAATTGTTACAATATGAACTCTTTTATTACTTTTTAAGAGAATCTCTGATTTCTTTTAATAAATCAATGTCAGATGGTCCAGGATCTGCTACTGGAGCTTCTTCTTCTTTTTTCTTGGTTTTGTTGTACGCTTTTACAATCATAAACAATACAAATCCAACAATTATTAAATTGATAATAGCATTGATCCAATTTCCGTACATAATAGCATTTTCTGCTGTTGTAACAGTACCATCTGCAGCAACTACAGCTTCGTCAAGTACGATCTTCATATCAGCAAAATCAATACCACCGGCAAAGTGCCCTACAATAGGCATCATGATATCTCCTACAAAGCCTTTTACAACTAGACCCATCGCTCCAGCTAATAAAACAGCTATTGCAAGATCAATGACATTACCTGTCATGATGAACTCCTTAAATTCTTTTAACATTTTAATTTGGTTTATAAGGTTAATGAATGTCTAAGGTACTAAAAAAACAAATTCAGTTAACGAAACCTTAATAACAGGGGTAAACCTATCGGAGAATGACACGTTTTATCCGTTGAGATACTGCTGTGAGTAATTCATAAGAAATAGAATCAATAGTAGCCGACACATCTACAGCAGAAACTCCTTCCCCAAAAATAATGACGTCATCTCCCTCCTTACAGTCAATATCTGTAATATTGACCATAAGCATATCCATACAGACATTTCCTATGATAGGCGCTTTTTTACCGTGTATGGTGATGTATCCTTTACCATGACCATAAGCTCTAGAAATACCATCGGCGTGACCTATAGGAATGGTTGCTGTTTTCTCGTAATGACTAGCTTTGTAAGCACGATTATATCCAACAGTCTCACCAGGTTCTATTTTATGTATTTGAGAAATGACAGATTTAAGCGAGGCTACAGGGCGTAAGTTTTGATCTTCTTCAGGTGTATTGCCATAGCCATATAGTCCTATCCCTGTACGCACCATATCAAATTGAGCTTCTGGATAATTGATGATGGCAGAGGTGTTACTTTGATGTAAAAAAGGAGTGTATGGTAGTGTTTTAAGAAGTATCTGTGCTGTTTTTGTAAAGCTAGTAATCTGGTTTTGTGTAAATGTTTTTTCTTTTGCATCTTCACTGGCTGCAAGGTGAGAAAAAACAGAAGCAACCTTAATAGCATTTGTTTCTTTTAAGCGCTCTAAAATCCATTCCGTATCGTTTTCCCAGAATCCTAGACGATTTAGTCCAGTATTAAATTTAAGATGTACGGGATAGTTTTGTTGTTGTTTTGCTTTCGCGAAAGCGGAAAATTCTTTAAAAACACGCGGACTATATAAACTAGGTTCTAAACATTGCTCAATAATCGTATGAAAGTTATCAGGCTGAGGATGTAGTACTAAAATAGGCGCTTGTATTCCCGCTTTACGTAATACTTCTCCTTCATTTGCATAAGCTACAGCAAAATAGTCAACACCTAATTCTTCTAGAAAAAGAGCAACTTCACAGGCATCACTTCCATAGCCAAAAGCTTTTACAACTGCCATCATCTTCACATTTTTAGCAAGTTTAGACTTTAGATAGGTGTGATTATGTTTTAAAGCATTGAGATCTATTTCTAGGCGAGTGACCCCCATAAGAGACTATTTATCAGTGTTTGTATCAGGTATTTTTTCTGGAGTAATCTCGGCAGGATCAGTCACCTCCATTTTTTTAAGTCGATCACGTAGCATTGCTTTGTAATAAGCGCCTCTGCTTAACGGCTCGTATTCTTCAGTTTCTCCTAAAAGGACAAGGTTGTCATTTTGAGCTTTACGATAACTATATTGAGCTAAGTTTCCTGTTCGTGTACACACGGCATGTACTTTGGTGACATACTCAGCAGTTGCCATTAGTGCTGGCATAGGGCCAAAAGGGTTTCCCTTAAAATCCATGTCAAGACCTGCAATAATAACTCTAACACCTCTATTGGCTAGGTCATTACATACTTTTACGATCTCATCATCAAAAAATTGTGCTTCATCAATTCCTATAACATCACAACCGTCTGCTAGAATAGGAATATTTGCTGCCGCAGGGACAGGTGTAGAGCGTATTTCGTTGGCATCATGAGACACGACCATTTCTTCGTCGTAACGGGTGTCTACAGCAGGTTTGAAGATTTCTACTTTTTGCTTTGCAAACTGGGCGCGTTTAAGCCTGCGAATGAGTTCTTCTGTTTTACCAGAGAACATAGATCCGCAAATAACTTCAATCCAACCGAATTGCTCTTTATGATTTACTGTATTTTCAAGAAACATTTTGTACTTTTCAAGACCAAAACGCAATTTCTGGCGTTTGATTTTAAATCAGGGTAAATTTATCAAAAAAGAGGCGTACTCAACGTTAAGTATTCGAAAGTTATGAAGAAATCTATCAAAGCAGAATTAATAAGTCTAGCACACAAAATATTACAACGTAAAGATGATACTTCGTATGCGCAAATGACCGAGCAATCTCGTGCACTTTATGAGAAATTAACCATACTAGCGTATGCAGAAAAGCTAGAACAATCCGGACAACCTACTATAGGATTATCTAAAATTGAAGAAAGTATTGATGAGATTTCTACTATGGAAACAGTCATTCCTCCAGTTGAAGAAATAATTCAAGTACCTATAGAAGAAATAAAAGAAGTAACTGTAGAAGAGCACATAGACATACCTGAAACGCCAAGAGCAAAAACACCTGCTGAGATTGTTGCCGAAAATGAAGCTCGTTTTGCAGAGGCCAGAGGGAATGATAGACATAGACCAGATGGAACTGTTTTTAATCAAGAAGATCCTGTACACGAACCTGTTATCGAAAAAATAAAAGATATGGTGGCAGAAATGCCTCCAGAAGCATCTGTAATAGATGAGATGGTAGAGTCTATAGAACCTCAGGATCGTTATCAAAAAAATGATATGTTTGAAATAGGAGGAGAGTTTGCTCAGATGCCTATTTTTGATCCTGTTGCAGTTGTAGAAGAAGATACAGCCCCAAAGAATTTAAATGACAAACTTAAAAACGGACTGAAAATAGGTCTTAATGATAAGATTGCCTTTATAAAACATCTTTTCCATGGAAGTGATACCGATTATAACCGTGTGTTATCACAGTTAAGTACTTTTGGTTCGCACGAAGAAGCTAAACAGTTTGTAGGGCAGATGGTAAAACCAGATTATAATTCTTGGGAAGGTAAAGAAGAATACGAAGAGCGTTTTATGCAGATTATTGAAAGTAAATTTAATTAGTTCGTCTAATCTAAACTATGAAAATTCAAAAAATTATTTACTGGATTGCAACACTCATTACTTGTGGTGTTTTTATATATTCTGCACAAATGTATTTTAGAAATACGGCGATGGTAGAAGGCTATTTTGAATCACTTCAATATCCTAGTTATATTGTAATTCCTCTGGCTATTGCCAAAATATTAGCGATTGTAATGGTTTTGTGGAGAGGTATACCTTGGTTAACAGAATGGGCGTATGCAGGATTGTTTTTTGATGCTGTTTTAGCATTTGCCGCACATATTCATGCAGCTGATGGTGGTTATCTATTTTCTTTAATAGTATTAATTTTCTTACCTATATCGTACTTCTTAGGAAAAAGAATACGCCCCATGTATGACTGAAAACAGTAAATTATATCTTGTCCCAACGCCTATCGGAAATCTAGAGGATATTACTCTAAGAGCTATACGTGTGCTAAAAGAAGTAGATCTTATTCTAGCAGAAGATACCCGTACTAGCGGAAAATTACTCAAGCATTTTGAGATTAGCACGCAAATGATAAGTCATCATATGCATAATGAGCATAAGACAGTAGAAGGTCTTGTAAAGCGTATGCAAGCAGGAGAAACTATAGCGATGATAAGTGATGCAGGAACACCTGCTATTTCTGACCCTGGGTTTTTATTAACCAGAGCCTGTGTAGAAGCAGGTATTAAAGTAGATTGCCTTCCTGGAGCGACCGCATTTGTGCCAGCACTTGTTAATAGCGGGTTGCCGAATGATAAGTTTGTTTTTGAAGGTTTTCTTCCTGTTAAGAAAGGAAGACAAACACGTCTTCTTTTGCTAGCAGAAGAAACACGAACTATCATTTTTTATGAGTCTCCTCATAAATTGGTAAAAACGTTAGGTCATTTTTCTGAGTTTTTTGGCGCAGATCGTCAAGTATCTGTTTCTAGAGAAATTACAAAACTACATGAAGAAACAATACGAGGGACTGTCACAGAAGTACTAGCGCATTATACTAAAAAACCACCTAAAGGAGAGATTGTCGTCATCCTTGCGGGAAAGAAATAAAGCGATAGTTCATTAAAAAGTACAATTAACATTCTTTTTCTGGTAGTAAATTTTATTCTGAATCTATTTATAATTGTAGTTTGAATAAAGTAAATCTTTAATAAAAGAATTTATATGTAATTGCTATGGAAACACTTCTCACTCAAATAAGAGCTTGCGAAATATGCTTAGAGCACTTGCCTTTAGGCCCTAATCCTATTGTTACTGCCCATCCTGAGGCACGAGTTATTATTATAGGACAAGCGCCAGGTACCAAAGTGCATAAAACCTCTATTCCTTGGGATGATCCTAGTGGAAAACAATTGCGCAAATGGTTAGATTGTGATCCTGACGTTTTTTATGACCCAACAAAAGTTTCTCTAGTGCCTATGGGGTTCTGTTATCCTGGAAAGGGAAAGACAGGAGATTTGCCGCCAAGACCAGAATGTGCTCCGCAATGGCATGAACAGTTACTTGCTAAAATGCCTAACATACAACTCATTATTTTGATTGGGATGTATGCTCAAAAATACTATTTAAAAGAGACGGGAAAGAAGACGCTTACAGAGACAGTAAAAAACTATGAAGCGTATGCGCCCAAGATCATTCCGTTGCCGCATCCTTCGCCTCGTAATCGATTTTGGCTCACAAAAAACCCTTGGTTTGATGTAGAAGTTGTGCCTATGCTTCAATACGCTTTCGCGAAAGCGGTATCAGGTTGATTTTTAACAGGTGTTATTGAACATTTTTAGACGATACAAAGACATATGTCAAGACAGTATTTACTATTTTTATGTTAGATAACAATACTATTGGAACATTTAGCACAAATCATAGATCAGATACCGATTCGTCACAATATAGCCTCTCATCTTATGTTCTTAGGGATTGCACAGGCTTATTTCTTGAGCATATTAATTTTTATTCGTTCTAAACGACGCTCTGCCATTCGTATTTTCGGTTGGTCACTTTTAATTCAGGCCATTGTATGTACAGATACCTATTTATGCTATACTGGATTGATAAAGTACGCTCTGCATTGGAATGATTCTACCGAAGTTCTAGTGTTACTTATTTTCCCATCCATCTATTTCTTTGCCTACGCTCTTTTAGAACGTAAACCAGTATCACTTACATCACATTGGATACATTTTTTATTGCCTGCTTTTTATTTATTCACACAAATAGGTTATTTCACAAGCCCTTTGGAAATAAAACTTAATGCGTATTTAGATGCGTATCATAAGAGCATACCTATGGTCGAAGCTCCCGAAGGAACGACTTATGGATATCAGTGGATCAAAAACGAGTTCCGGTGGCTTATTTTGTTAAGTTCGGTAATATACCTTAGCTTAATAGGACGTTTATTATTTAAAAAAAGACAATTGCAAAAACGCACTACCCAGAATGTTAAATTGGGTAAATATGCATTTGCACGTAATACCCTTTTCTCCTTTATACTACTTATAACGGTATTATTTATTATCTATGTGCGTTATGAGGACGATGCCGGAGATCATTACATTGTTATTTTTATGGCTGTAATGACATTTGCCAGTGCAGCCTTTATTCTTTCAGAATCTCGTTTTTTTGACCATTCATGGATAGCAGATAAGTACGAAACCCTTTCTGCCAAGAGTATTTCATTTCAAGAGATAGAAGCTTCTCTACATAATGACGATATGTTTCTCTCGACAAACCTGTCCTTGAAATCTTTAGCAGCTCTTTTAAAAGTGAATACAAATACTGTTTCCAAAGTAATTAATTCTGAAACAGGGCTCAATTTTAATGATTATATCAACCAGAAACGAATTCAAGTTGCTAAGGAAAAGCTTTTGGACGATCAGTTTACGTATCTTACGATAGAAGCTATCGGACAGTTGGTTGGATTTAACTCCAAGTCGACTTTTTATACTGCCTTTAAAAAGCATGTAGAAACCTCCCCAACTCAATTTGTAAAACAAAATAAAGCGTAGTTTCCCTTAAATTCTTCCAGAATTGTAATTCCGAACGAATAAAGCCAGCTAAAGTTAGTTAGATTTTATGTCCTACCTCAAATTTGCCTAAAATTTTTCGTCATGCAAAAAACAATAAGAAGACACGATTTAGACTGGTTACGAGTTTTGGTATTTGGGTTATTAATCATATATCATGTAGGGATGTTTTTCGTTCCGTGGGGTTGGCACATAAAGAATGCTGTTATCTATGATGATTTACGATGGCCTATGATTTTTATCAATCAATGGCGCTTGCCTATTCTCTTTGTTATTTCAGGGATGGGAACCTATTATGCCCTTTCCAAAAGGAATTTACGTCAATTCAATATAGAGCGAAGTTTGCGTTTAGGGATTCCTCTACTGTTTGGAATGCTTGTTATTGTCCCTCCTCAAGTCTATTTTGAACGTATAGCAAACGAACAATTCTTAGGTTCTTACTGGGATTATTATACTTCTATTTCCTTTTCGGGAGGTACGTATCCGGAAGGCAATATTAGTTGGCATCATCTATGGTTTCTACCATACTTACTCCTATTCTCTATGGTATTGTCACCTTTATTTATTTACCTGAAGAGAACCAAAACTCGTTTCATAGAGTGGGTCAAGCGTCTTATTTCTAATTGGTACGGTTTTTATCTTTTTGTTTTTCCTCTATTTTTGGCAGAAGCATTTATAGAACCTTTCTTTCCTACAACACATGCCCTTATAGGAGATTGGTTTACGATCACATATTATATTCTATTGTTTTTTTATGGCTTTATACTTATTGCTACGGGCACTATTTTTTGGAATGCCTTAGTGAAAGTAAGAAAGAAGGCATTACTAATAGGTTGTATTTCATTTACGTTATTGATTCTTCGTTGGCTGTTTATTGAAGCCGATGATTGGCCACAGCATTTGACTGAAGCATTCTTGAAAATAATTAATGTTTGGTCGTGGATTTTGGTGCTCTTTGCATATGCGGCACAATATTTAAATAAACCAAGTAAATACCTTCAATATGCAAATCGTGCAGTATACCCTTTTTATATTTTACATCAAACAATTACTGTTATTCTAGGATATTATTTGATGGATCAGGATTGGAGCTTTATAGTAAAAGGGAGTATTATGGTCGTAGGTACTTTTTTAATAAGCTGGTTTATTTACGACTTGATTATTTTGCGTATTCCTATGTTTTACCCTTTATTTGGCTTAAAGAACCGAAAGAAAATGCCGTAAATGTTTTAATAGGTACAGATTAAAAGGAGTACTTAGCCGAAAGGATTAAGTTACGACCTGCTGCCGAAATCCCAGAAGCATACGTTCTATAGCGTTGGTCTGTGATGTTATCTAAATTTGCCGTAAAATTCCATTGATCATTCAATCGAAATTGACTTGATAGATTTAAGGTGTACCATTTTGGAGAAAACGGATTTCCATCGGCATCTACAGCAAAAAGCTCTGGACTATCGCTTACTTCTGGCGATAAATCTACAAAGTCTAAGGCACCATTATAATTTACAAAAGCATTAAGTGTCCATCTGTCTTTTTTCCAGATAAGGTGTGTGTTTCCAAAAGTAGGAGACACGTGACGTACCGGTAATAATGATCCATCTTCTTCTTTCTGCTCTCCTCGGGTGATATTAAACTGAGAGGTAAGATTAAAATCATGAGGAAGTTTAATGTCTATCCCTGCTTCAAAGCCCCATACTTGAGCAGTTCCAGCATTTTGGATAGCTTCTATGTTAACGGTTTCTCCTTCAAACTCAATGGTAGAAGAACCATTGAGGGTAAAATCTCTACGGACCAATGCATTTTCTAATTGAGAGTAGTATATATTGGCATCAACAGTAACGACTTTATTAAAGTTAAGTACGGTTCCTATCTCTGCATTATAGGCATATTCTGCTTTTAGATCAGGATTAGGAATCACGAGGTCCCCATCCCCACTATCAAACACTTTTCCGATGTCATCAATGTTTGGTGCTCTAAAAGCGGTGGAAAGATTTGTTTTAAGTTGCACTGTTTTAGAAAGCTCATAGTTAAGCCCTGCACTTCCAGTAATATTACCAAAATTAACACGAGACTTCTCAAAAGGGAAGTTGAAAAACTGATTGTTGTCACTGAAATCAGTAAAAATAAATATCTGATTGTACCTTAGTCCTGTGTTGAGTTTTAATTTAGGAGAAAGATCAAATTGACCACTTATATATGCAGCAAGTGATTGCCATTCAGATCCATCTGGATAACGAGTATCTGTAAGTTCAAATTGGTTTGTTTCTATATCGGTTATAGATCCATTAGAGTTTATATAGTTATATACATACTCAAGCCCATAATTAAGCTTGGCTTTTCTGTTTTTAAGTGCTTTTGTGAAGTCTAATGCTCCTGAAAGTGCATTGACACGTTCTGTACGTGTACGAAGCCCTGTTCTACCAACGCGCCTATCATTTCTACTTTCTTCAGAATTTTGAAAAGCAACAGTTGCCTGTACGCGATCGTACCAAGGACCTGCGCCTTCTTTATTTACTTGTAAACTGGTTAAAAACCAATTTTGAGGTCCGTAAAACCACTGTGCAGAGCGTAAATTACCATCATCGTCTCTTTGGGTAAGGCGATCATAACGATCAAAATCTGATGTCGTAGCGTATGATACATTAAAATTAAAATCCCACGTATTGTTAGGAGCATAGCGTACTTTCTGCAAGAAATTGTAACTCGTATACCCTGTACTTACTTGTTGTAGTGGATCATCATTTTGTATTTCGACATCCTCACCATCAATACGGCGTACAAACTCATTACGTAAATAGGCGTCTGGTCCATGTTTTCCTTGTCGTTGATCTCCATAATTAGAATAACTTGCACTGGTAAGAAATGCCCATTTTTCAGACCCTATGTTAAAATCAAAATGTCCTGTTTTTTCGTTATTTGCTGTGCTATAACGTGTAAGTGCATTACCAGATACTGTAAGTCCTACAGAATCTGTTTTTGTAAGTTGAGGTTTTTTGGTGTAAAAATTTAAGACGCCACCTACAGCATCACTACCATATATTACAGATCCTGGACCTAAGATCACTTCTGTTTTTTCTAAAGCAAAAGGATCTATGGAAATGATGTTTTGTACATTTCCTCCTCTAAAGATGGCCGTGTTAAAACGTATTCCGTCTAGTGTAATAAGTAATCGGTTGGTAGAGTATCCTCGTATAGAAGGGCTTCCTCCTCCTAATTGGCTTTTTTGTACAAATACCTGTCCGCTTGATTGTAGTAAGTCGGCAGCGGTTTGTGGGTTGTATAATTCAACATCTTCGCTTGAAAGGCCTACTATTTTTTGAGAGATTTCACTTTTTTTCTGACCAAATTTTGACACAGAAAGTATGATCTCACCAAGATTATTTTCTAATTGTTTTAAGAAGACTTTATTGCCGTATGCTAGAATCTGAGCTTTTGTATACGTAGCCTGCTGATGCGCCACTTCTGAGAAGATGATTTTTTCTGCTTTCGCGAAAGCGGATAAATCTGCCTTCCCATCAAAATCTGTAATCGTGCTTACGCTTTTGTCTTCATTGTAAATAGTGACACTTACAATAGGTTCTCTAGTATCTATGTCAAGAACCGTGATTTGTTGAGCTTGCAATGCAACAGTTATAAAAAAAAATAGAATAAACGTATGACGCATTTAGGTGAAAATTGTATTAAGCACAGCAAGTGAGC
>CAKZKZ010000262.1 GCA_937124495.1 uncultured Dokdonia sp.
ATATCCACCAACTGATAAAGAACCCGTTAGCAAAGGGTGCTGCACATACGTCATCGCGGTAGTTTTTCCAATTAATACGTAAGTACATCCTTCTGGATGAGAAGATATTCCCTTCCTTCAGGTAGACAGTATGGCTATTAATGCCAGAGACTTTAGTGTTAGCCAATTCTTTTTTCAATTCATCATAGAACTCTTTTGATGAGAGTTTGCAACCGTCAAGTAAGGTATTCCAATGTGAGTGAAATTCTTTTCTTGTGCCTTTAATTAAAATGAAGAAGATAATAATGGTAATGAGTAACCAGAAAAATGGAGATTGAAGGATGTACTCGGCTAGAGATTCAAATTGCCTGCTGTTGTAATGTTGAGTTAATAATACGGTAAACATAGTTAAGAGTTTTAAATTAATAGAACTCGAAAATATGTTAGCCTTTTAGTCTGACCATTAAAAAGTGATAAGCAAGGCAGATGAGATGATGAGTAGGGTTTTGGATGTGATGAAACTTTATAGACTAAGATGTAGTTTAATTATATTTAAAACCTGTCTTTATTAAAACACACATTTCTTATACTTGCTGTATAAATCTTCTCCAAAAAAAAGGAAAAGGTAACCCCCTATGATATCTGCTGGTTATAGTGAAAATTAAATCATATCCAATTTTTACTGAATCAAAGTCTTTTTCAACTGTAAACAGTTCGATCTCATCTTCAATTTCTTTTTTATAATCATCTAAAGAATCATAAAGAGTGATTGAATGTTTGACTTTACCTGTTTTCCTACTGTAATTGTTATTTAAATAAAATTCTTCTGTCGTAGATTTTGGAAACCAAATTTGTAAATTAAGCTTATTCTCAAATAATTCTATGATTTTTTTTAGATCATTATACGCTTCTGTACTACTAAGTATTGCTGACCAGTCTGCAAGAAGTGTTAAAAGCATAGAAGATTTTTCATCTTGCTTTTTAGTCCCAACATAATAATCTACTAAGTCCTCATAATTTGCTCTGAATAGAGGAAAAAAATCTTTTAATAATTGCGAGTCGTGTATTCCAACAACCAGAGTTCTTAACCATTTTATACATTGTTCCTTAAAACCTACAGAATATAAAAATTGAAAGGCTGGCGCTATGTCAATTATGTGGTCATCATATAATGGATAATGAGAAGGTGGGTTTTTGTTAATTAATTCAATGAGAGCTTCGGCGATAGCTATAGCTGCTTCGTGGTAGATAGAAGCTGTATCTGGTGCTTTAGAATCATAATGATATTGATAGTGCTTAATTTCAGTTAAACCAATATTTGCGAGAATTCCAATTTCTTCCCAAATAGTTAAGCTGTATTCAATTTGGTTACGAGAGTAACGTTGTAAACTATGCTCTATATAGTAATGATCATTTACTTTATTAAAGTAAGCAATACCTATTCTTCTTCTTAATAAATGAATCTCATAAAATTCTAAATGAACATATTTCTCTTTAAAATGACCTTGTTCATTTAACCATTCAAACGTTTTTAAAATTGTTTTATCTGCTGCATAGATTGCAGACTTAATATACCCATTGTCTTCTGCCCACTTGAAAACAATACTCAAGCATATTTGTAATAATTTTAATCTTTTAAGAAGTGGCTTTTTAGTTTTTATTGGTTTGTCTAATATTAAATCTACTAATTTTTTGAAATGATTTAAATCATAATCTTTAAGCTCTAGAAAGGCTAAAGTTTTTTTTAATAATAATCGCATTTCAGAATTAAATAATCTTTCTGAAAGTAAGTTATCTGAAACCATTTTTGAAATATCATCTATACCCCAAAACTGATATTCTAAGTTATTTACTTTGTATGTTTCTGTGTATTGTACCCAACTAACTTGTGTTGTCTGCTCTAACTCACCATTAGTTGCCAAAATAATTTTCTTTGGAAGTTTTTTTTGACTTGAAGTTAATGATATGTTTATAAAAGTTTCTCTTATATCATTTAAAGATTGACGTACACTGTTAGGACCAGTATCCCAAACGGAACGTCTTATGTTTCCTTGTTTTACCGTAATTAAAAATATTTTTTTAATACCGTCAGTATCGTTGCCAATAGCAGCTATATCTACACCATATTGCCTGCCTTTTTGCGGTTTAGAAATAGGGGTAATACCCTTACTAATTAAGATATCAATTAACAGAGCGTCTAGTTCGCCATCCTCTTTTAAAAGAGCTATATATTCGCTAGTTAGGAAGTTCATTTCTCTGCATATTTTGCCACATTACTCTAAGTTTCATTTGCCCTATTTCGTCAATATATTGAATACGCGCAACTTCAACACTACTACTGAATTTTTGCATTCCTGTTTCCTGGGTATATTCCCCTCTATATTTTGAAAAAAAAGTCTTACCAGCTCTTAGATTAATGTTGGTAAACATATTTAAAAAAGAATTATCTTTTGATTCAGACTCATCCATTAATTTTTGCATTTGAAGATTCTGTTGCTTTAGAAAATAATTCATTCTTTTATCGGAAGGTTCAAATTCATTTACTAATTCTAAATCAGAAACTTTTGTATAATATTCTTCTGAAACCTCAATTATCTGATCAATAATTGATTTAATTATTTTATTAGCTTTTCCTCTTTTTTTCTTTAATATGTCTGTTACAGAATAATAATTTATTATCAGATAATTTACATAAAGGCTAGCTATCTGATTTCTTATTCGCTCATTCTTATAGTTTACTTCAAGGATATTATATAGCATTTCCGAAGCATATTTACGATCTAATACATATCCAACAGTCATAAAGACTAAATAAAGAGAATCAATTTCAGATATTTTCTTTAAGATGTCTTTAGGAAATCCAACTGCATCTACTTGCGAACTTAAATCACTTATAATAAATTGTAAAGCAATTTTATATAAACTGTCTTCTGAATTTAACCAATCTAAAAACATTTTTTTGACTATTTCAGGATGAGCAAAATATAAATCATGAATAATTCCTTTTAAAACTGAAATGTTCTTTAATTCTACTTTATTATTTACAATCCAATTATTTATGAATTCAACTATGATATGTGGTTTAGAGGCTATTACAGGTTCTAATCTATATTTTATTAATCCGTAAACACCATCATATTTTGGATCAGTAAATGATAGAAGATTTAAACAGTTTTGAAAATACGTTGGATTTTCTTCGTATTTAAATTCTTCATTTAGTGATCTAGCTACTTCATTTTGAACATCTATGTTTTTTAATTTTAATAATTTTAAAACTATTTCTTTTCCTTTTTCTAGCCTATCCAAGTGCTTATTATAGAACCTTGTTATAATACCTAGGCTCATTGTTGATTCACTATCTATAACTTTAATTAAACTATTATTAAGATCGTTTAAAAAAGTTACGTCTTCCACTTCATTTTTAATACTGATTTGGTAAGCTGCTCTAATACCTGTGTTAATTTGATTATCATCAGCACTATTTATTAATGATAAAATTTTATTAGTAATAGGATAGTCAGTTTCACCTTGATACAAACCACCTAATATTGAGTGACTAAATTCTAAGGTTTCTTTGGTGTTCTTTTGTTCTATTAATTCTAATACCTTAATTGCTTCATTAGGTTTTTGTTCAGCAAATTTTCTGATAGATTCATATATAGAATATCCTGCTCCATCATTTTGAATTCTATTGTATAATAATGGCAGTGATTCAACAAAATATTCTTTGTTGAATACTTCAAAATTATTACAGTATTTTTTGAAATCTTCCCAAAACTCATAATACTCTGGATCTTGATGTAAACGTTTTAAGAATGTAGTGGCTATACTATCCATTTAATTAATTTTATGAATGTCTTTCAATGAAACCTCCTTTAGTGCTTGGTTAATAAATAAATGTAATCCTTCTTCTATTTCGTTAATCTCTTTCTTAGATAAATGCTTTGTTATTGACGGATGAAAAAAGATTCTTAATTGCTTATAAAATGTGATGAGTCGAGCATGAATCAATACAATAGAATCATAATCTTTTTGAGAAATTGCCTCATGTGGGTTGAGAATTCTATTTTTATAATCAACATAAAAGCCTGCATTTTTTTGATCATTGAACTTAAGAATATCATTTATACGCGACATTGCTTGAGAAGTTTCTGCTACGACATAAAGAGTATCAGATAAAAATTCTAAGGCTTCATTGAGCCATTTTTTAGAAGTAACAGGAATTGATCTTTGAGACTTTCTTGTGTCCCATTTTTCAACAGCTTGAAATAATGACATGCCTGTCTCTATAAGCATTTGTAAATTATGTCTTATAATATGGTCTTTAAAAAACCTATTAGCATCTTTAAGAAGATACACTCTATATTCCTTACTATGTAACAAAACTAGAATTGATTTAATTATTTCTTCTGAACTTAAAATAAGTAATGAGCTAGCACTAGCATACGATTCATTTACTTTCGCTAAAGTAGAAGAGTCTCTTTTTAAGCGTATAGCATTATTATATATATGCTGATGTAATCCTTTTGATTTTTCTCTTGATAGATTTATAAAACTTATTTCTTGCACAGGTGTTTATTTTTTTACTATTAATCAATTGATTTGCTAGTTGCATGAGGTACAAATGGATGTTCCCATTTTCCTGTAATTAAATACAGTTCATAATATACAAACCACTCTAACGTCCACGGTAGAATAGTCTCATAAATATGATCTTTCTGAAAATTCCAGATGAAATTATCTACTATAGGGTGATATAAGCATAAGTTATTCTCACTAGGATACATGTGTATATCATCATTATATTCAACATGAGGAGATATTATATATACCTTAGGAACTGTAACACCGTCATAAACTATTTTAAAAATATATTCTATAGATTGTTCACTTGGCTTTGTTTTTCCAATGCAAATTAATTTGTCAGAAGTAATTTCACAATCTAAAAAAGGATAATGTGATCTCAATAACTTCATCTCTCGTATAAGGACTAGTCTAATAGGAGAAACAGTGTTCTTTCTATGGATTCTATTTTTATGAAATCTACCCGCCAAAATTTGTATGAGTTTTATTTTTTACTCCTGAAGAATTATCTGAGATTGATCCATCCTTTTGTGAATACGCGGAACCTGATAATATAGTTTTAGATGTTTTTCTTAGTGAAGCTTCTTTTGCATCCATATCAACATCTTGCCCTAAAGGAAATTTATCACCTAAATGCTTTCTCCATAGTCGACTTGCTTTTATTTGGTTTGATTCATTCTCAACAGCCTCTGTAGCATCATCAACAAAGCTATCTAGATTATCCAGAAAGTTATTCATACGGATAGAGTCATAATCTTCAAATAAATCATCATAAGGGGTTGCAGGCACTATACATTCAAAATTTTCATCGAGAGTCTTTTGAATCTTAATTAATGTTTTTTTCAATGCAATATCATCCCTATCGTTATATTGAATATTCTCTGCTACAAGTATAGTCATAGCTAACCCATTAGGCATCTTATTTCTCTTATTATCTCCCCATCCTTTTAAATACCGTACAATTCTATTGAGTTGACCTTCTTTGTCTTTTTCCCAGTTATACCATTCAACTAATTCTTTAGGGTCACTTTCTTGTAAGTCTTCATCTTTTACAGCTAATAATGGATATTCAGAATCATCAGGAAAATAATATATAGGGAAATCTATATGATACTCCGCTTTATATCTAACTCTTACACATTTTTTTCGATGCTCTGTAGGTATAGAAGTTATATCCTTTAATGCCTTCTTTACCCATTTTTGAAGTGTTGTTCCAGTAACCCCAATATCTCTTTTGAAATACACACCATCATCTAAATCACACTCGTTATCCTTAGTTAGGATAGTAGTCTTCATCTTATATGAACCTTGTATATAAAATTCTGGTATATAATCAGGATGATGTTTTTTGAAGTAATCTCTAATTTTACCTCTCAAAAAATCTTTTGAATCTTTAAGCTTATTCTTCTTCTTTTTAGAGATATTTAAGTTATTACTATAGTTTAAAATAAGTCCGTTACAGTTAGCCATTTTTTTGTTGTTTCTTTTTCTTTTCTTCTTATTATCCTTCTTTTCATCTGTGTCGCTAAACAATAGGTAACTACCTATTGCTAAAATAGGTATCCAATACATCTTGTCTATTTATTTGAAATATTCTTGCTGAGAGTTCAACAAGCTTTTTTAATTTATCGGGATTAGTTTCATCCATCTTTACATTGAAATTATGATCAAAGTCTAGATCAATTCTCTGATACTCAAAGTCATCATTAAATTTACACAGTACTGAAACAGAATTATGTACTATCTGCGACTGACTTTGCATAAACAAGTCAATTATTCTTTTTTTCCATAACCAATATAATACCGACCATTTCTCTTTAGAATTGGCTTCACTATACTTTCTATGTCCAGTTCCTAAAGAAAGCATCTTTATTTGGGATAAATCTTTCTCTAAGCGTGTTTGAGCTTCTATAAT
>CAKZKZ010000263.1 GCA_937124495.1 uncultured Dokdonia sp.
CATTATTTAGTGTTGTATCTATGGTAATGTCCATAATTGCAACAAGACCAAATGTGACTTCTGGTCAATTTACCAAGGAAGATGTAAAAAATAAAGAAGTTAACTTAACGTTTTTTGGAAATTTCCATAAAATGAAACTTAACGAGTTTGAATGGGCTATTAACGAAATGACAAAGAGTACATTTATAAATCGCTTACCAAGGATTTATATTTTTTAGGAATAGTTCCATCTCCAAGAGCTGCTTGGTCTAATGCTTGAAAGGCTTTCATTCCTGCTTCTGCGTTTTTTCCTAATGCACCTAATTGTTTTAGGTTATTCATATCGTACATAACAATTCTTTTTTTTATTAATACTACGGCAAAGATATTAGGAGATACTAGAGTAGTGTAGTGTTAAAAAGAGAATAGATGGTAATTTTGGGAAATGTTGTTTCTAAGTACGCTTTCGTACTTCTGTATCACTATGTTCCTTGAAAGCGTATATATTAAGAAAACTGCTATGATATAGAGGCTTCATCTATAAGAACGTATGGTATATATAGGAAAAGCTACCTGATACTATATCAGGTAGCTTTTCTACAAAAATAAACTACTAAATGAAGTCTTACTATAAGAGATATGTTTTAGATAGATTTATTAATCACGTCACAAACCTCTTCTGTGGTATAGACGTGACTTGCAATCATTTTAAAATTTACAAGAGATGCTTCATAAGCATTCATACCAGGAAGAATTGCTCCAGCAGTAGCATCAGACACAACAGCGACTCTAAAACCAGATTCTACTAGGTCTCTCATATGTGATTCTGTACATAAGTTTGAAGACATTCCAGCTAGAATAACATTATCAAACCCATGTTTACGTAATTGTAATGCAAGGTCATTTGATTCTGGTCCGTATACTTTATGCGGATTTGTTACAATCACATTATCTCTGTCTATATATTTTTTGTAACGATCTAACCAATCTGCTCCAGATCCTTCAAAACCATCTGTTTTGAGTGTGTGAGATCTATCAAACATATTGATTTTGTGCATTAATGCTTCTAATGACCCTTCTATTTTCCAATCATGATCATGCTTATAATAGTAATGTGGGGATACAAATACTTTGATGTTTTTCTTTTTAGCTATTTTAAATAATTCTTCAAGGTTTTTTACAGTACCATTTTTTGTAACACTTTCTCCTACAACTCCCCAAGCAACTCCATCGGGGCTTAAGAAATCATTTTGAGGATCTGTAATTACGATAGCTGTACGAGAATCTACAGTAAACCCTGGATCTGGTAACTGTGCATATACTTGCAAACTAGCAAATACGATTACGAATGTGGAAATTAATTTTTTCATTGTTTTTAGATTTAATTATTGTTCTTCATTTTGACAGTACAAAGATGTGATCTAAAAGAGGGCAGGAGTTAGGTAACTATTCCTTAAGAGTTGGCAATTATTCCCTTGTCGTATGTTGTTTAAATTCAGAAGGGGAAATTCCTTCGTGTTTTTTAAAAAACCGGCTGAATGCCTGAATGTCATCAAACCCTATTTCAACAGCAATTTCTTTAATAGCCAAAGATGAGTAATGCAATAACCTTTTTGCTTCTAGCATTTTTCTATCTTGAATATATTGCAATGGTGTTTTAAAACCGATTTTAGAAAAAATATTAGAGAGTGTTTTTGGAGATTTAAATAATAATTCGGCATATTCAGTTACCGTATGCCTTGTCTTAAAATGTTGTTCAACTAGAAAGCTAAATTCCCTTACAATATCTGAATGTGCTTTTTCTGATGGGTAATTTTCTTGTGCTTTATAAACTCTTGCACATAAGATAAGATATCTTTTAAGCATCATTTGTAGCATTTCTATTTGAAGGCTATCATCAGAATCCATTTCTATGATAAACATTTTCCAGAGCGTTTCAAATTTATCAAGTTCGCTGGAAGGTATTTTAATGATAGGTAATTGGGAGGCACCAAAAAACAAAATGCCTTTGCAACCCACTTCGGTATCATGATCAAGAATACAGTAAAATGGTCTGTTAAATCGTAAAAATCTAATGGTACCAATTCGTGTTGGGGTGACTTTATGAAATTCGGTTAAAAAGACGATTTCGTGTTTGTTAAACAAGCATTTTTTTCCATCTATGGTCAACTCATTATTGTCTTCTTCAAACCAAAGAACAGTAAGACTACTTTCTATAGGTTCTTTTAAGATATCACAGGTTGTATGATCTATAGTTTCTAGTTGAAGGTATTCTTCTATACTTCCGAGGAATTTCATGCGTATACTTGTTGAGACAGTATGGGGTTACTAATAGAAATCAACAAACTTATTAAATAGAGAGAATACTTAAATAGTCTTTTTACGACTTTTAATAGTACTATTTACGCTTTTTAAGATAGCTAGCGCATATATTTAAAAGAAATGTACGCTCTTAATTTCTTGGTCATACGCTTTACCGCTTTGCTCTCCCGATGGTCGTGAATCTCGCAAACTCGATTTCGTACTTCATCAAGTTCTGTATAAACTTCTGCGTCACGATGCAGCTTGAAAGCGTAACCAGTATCAATATCTTAAGAAAACAACTCTTTTTTTACCGTATCAAAATAGGTAGTGCTTACAGGAATACGTTCCCCTTGTATGATGACATCTTTGTCTTTTAATGACTGCACTTTGTTTTTATTAATAATATAAGAACGATGTACTCTCATAAATAAGGTGCTAGGTAAACTATCTTCCAAGGATTTTAAACTTTGGTAGGACATAATCTTTGTGTTTTCCATGTAAAAAGTAACATACTCACTATCACTTTTTATATAACAAATATCAGATAGGTGGACTTTGTGTAAATCATAACCAGATTTTATGGTGATGGTGTCTGGACTACTTTTCGGAGTATTCTTTATGGGTATTTGTACCTTATTGACAGCAGTAAGAAAGCGTTCAAAAGTGATGGGTTTTAAGAGATAATCTACAGCGTTTAACTCGTACCCATCGAGTGCATATTCAGAATAGGCTGTGGTAAATATAATACGTGTGGTAGGAGCAACCATTTTTGCAAAATCGGTTCCTTTAAGTTGCGGCATTTGGATGTCTAAAAAAATAACATCAATAGCTTCAGACTTCAGTAAAGACAATGCTTCTAAAGGATTTTCAAATTCACCTTTTGAGGTGATGAAATCTAATTTGTCGACATAGCTATTTAGCAAGGTTCTTGCTAATTCTTCATCGTCTATAATAATACAGTTAAGCATTGGTTTTGAGCGTTAATTCAACATAAAAAATATTCATTTTTTCAGAGACGTGTAATGTATGATTTTCTGGATAAAGAATGGCTAATCGTTTCTTTACATTTTCTAATCCAATCCCACCTACATCATCTTTTGTTGTATGGTTTGGTGCGATGGTGTTTTCTATTTTAAAGGTAATTCAGACAGGGGAGTGGATTTGTATGCATTTGAGTAAGTGATTTCAGGTATCTTTTGGCTGTTATTCAGTTATCAGTTTGAGATACCGATAACTGACAACTAATAA
>CAKZKZ010000264.1 GCA_937124495.1 uncultured Dokdonia sp.
ATTTCATGTCATTAAGGTAGTATCGTGAAATTATATACGTTTCAGGATGAAATTAAACTTGAGGTTGGCTGTACTTCGCCTTTTATAGAATTATATGAAACTAAACCAATGTCATTTCAGTTAGAGTCTGAAACGGCTCTGATTTCACCATTTCTCATTATGGGGAATATGAAAATAGAGTTGGTATTAAATGATTCAAGAGATGAAGTATTTATTTATACAGCAAAACAAAATAAATACTTTATTAATAATGTAGGTTTAGCATTAATTGAATTAGTAGATGATGAAGATAATGACTATGAGCAGTTAGGTTCTATTAATGTACTATCGAGTAAAATAACAATAGATCGACTGTACTCTATGTTGAAGTACATTAGTGAAGTAGATTCGCGATTAGTGCATTGTTGCTTTTCGAAGACATTTTTGAGTGCTGATGGTGGGAAATTTGAGTACACAGATCTTTATTTCAAGTTGTTACATACAGAAAAAACACTTGAATATTTATGGGAAAATAGACATAAATTTAAAAATCAGCCATGCAAACGAATAAAAACAAATCAAGTAGTGAAAGAGTTTTCACCTAAGGATTTAATGGACGATAGAGCATATTCGTGGCTACTATCTAATTTAAATGAACTTGAATTTACGATTAACCCTGAAAGTACGCTTATAAGTCATTATGGTAAAAGTTTAACAGCCAAACATATTGCAACAAGTGTTATCGAAGACGATAAAGATATTTTTGAAAACCAAGTAATATATACTTTTCTAATTGCAACCAAACGATTTATAGAGTCTATTCATTTAGAAGAAAACTACTATAAAAAAGTGCAGACAGCAAAAACTGAATTTACAGATATTGTTCCTTTTATCCAAAGTTTTGTTTCCGATAAGTTGAACATTAAAACTCAATTAATATCGAGGATTTCTGGGTTGGTAGATAATTGTCTTAAATTCATTACTTTAAATTTCACAAAGACTTATGTAGCTAATTTAAGGCCTAAAATTACGCAATATGTATCTAGGCATAATCATTACTTGATGTTATACCGTCTTATGGATAATTGGTGGAATATTGATGCAAGTAACCTTATTGAGTCTGATTCTGTTAATCAATTATTATACTCAATAAAATCTATGGATAAACTCTATGAGTTATTTGTATTATTAAAATTAATTGAAGCTTTAAATGAACATGATTGCAAAATGGTTGATTTAGAATTCGTAGATTTTGATACATTTCCATCTCTAGGTATTGATAATAAACAAGAGAAACCTCCTTACGAAGTCTTTAATTTTTATCAATTTGATAGTTCTAATCTTGATATTAAACTCTATTTGGAGCCAACTATTTACCCTTATCGTGAAGGTATCGAAAATAACGAGTTATTTATTATAGATAAATCTCCAGATAACAGACCAGCTAAAAAGCTATCTAGAGCTAAGCATATTAGGACACCAGACTATGTATTAGAAATTTATCAAAAAGGTACAAATAGAAAATATGTTTTTATATTAGATGCTAAATACAGTAGTTATGAAACTGTTCTTTATGAAAGATTACCAAGTAAAGGGAGAAGTAAAGAACAGAAATCTAAATCAGGACTGGTTGATAAATATTTACATGGTATAAAAGTTTACCATCATGAAGGGGCTAAAATGGTTGACGGACTATTCGCTACGTTTATCTCAGGCTTTCCAACAAAAAGTAAAAATAAAGCTATTTTAGGGATTGCTGATGCATTCGCACTTGATGGGGAGTTTCCATTAGCACCATTTGTAGACCTGATTAAATTTTCACCTGAGGAAGATAAGAGCATGGGTGAACATAAAGTATTTATATCTAATATCCTTGATTATGTAAGTAATAAAAGTACTAAACTGTAAATAGATAGATTTTTCAATAATTTAAATAGAGGGGGGAATGGCTAATATTTCAAATGTTAGCCATTATAAGTAATCAAATTAACTCCTTTCTTCTAATTGATTCCAACAATTCTCGCATGTATGTCCACCTTCAGGACATTCTTGCCAAGGAACTTTAGCGGAGCAATGAGTGCAAGTTGTATAATCTACTGAATCTTCATAAGATGGCGGTTCTGTTATCATGATATTTTCCTTTTTTATTATATAGCCAAAGCCCTTTTAAATTAATGGACTGGATACTAATGACAGTACAATTTACAAAGTTCTGTCAATGATGAAAGTGTATTTTTTATGATTTAATTAAAAGATAAGATCACATAGTCAGCGAAATTATCCCGTTGTGGTGATAAAATTAATTTTAATTACTAACCTTTTATTCTGAGATATTTTATACAGTGTCTACTCAACAATTATTAGCTCCAATTTTAAGTTTTCTTAAATGTGAAACACCTGATGCTTGGATTGACGAAGCAAAAAAAACAGAAAATTTAACTATAATTTTAAGGGACCACCTCGCTTGTGAGTTGAAAGCTGGACAGACAGCAATGCACCTTTTGCGTAAGTATGCTGTTGATAAAGAAAGTGGAAAAATACTTGCTGATTGGTTTAAGCCTTATGAGGCTTATTTATATCGTAAAGAAGGTGATTTACAGTCTTTAGCTAATCAAGAGGCTTTGTCAAAATCAGCTTTTACTACAAAAAACTCTGATTACGGGCAAGATTTTATTGATAAAATGGTGCTATTAATAAAAGAAGAGTTACACCACTTTTATCAAGTGTTAGAAATAATGGAAGGCAGAAATATAGCATTTGAAAACACTACTGCTGGTCGTTATGCCAAAGGCATGATGACACATGTTACAACACATGAACCTGAAACGTTAATTGATAAGCTTATTTGTGGTGCTTATATTGAAGCCCGATCATGTGAACGATTTGCTAAGTTAGCCCCTCATTTAGATGATGATTTAAATAAATTTTA
>CAKZKZ010000265.1 GCA_937124495.1 uncultured Dokdonia sp.
AGCACCCAACAGCTTCTTTTGAAGTTACTGGTGTTACTGAAAATGGAGGTGCACAAATGATGCAAGGAAACCTTACCATAAAAGGAGTCTCTAAGAACATAGAATTCCCTGTAGCCTATACAGTAGGTGGCGATACGATGACATTAGGAAGTAAAACCTTTACAATAGACCGTACACAATGGGGTATTGAGTTTATGTCAAAAAGTGTATTTGACGACCTTAAAGACAAATTTATAAGTGATAATATGGAGATTACAATTTCGCTTAAAGCGAAAAAAGCCTAAGTCACCTTACCATATAAAAAAAAGCCATTTCTCTAAGGAATGGCTTTTTTTATACTAGTTATTAATTGAATTTGCTAGAAAAGAAAAAAGGGCATTTTATTACAGTAAATTCAATTGGCAAATGGTATTACAAGAGATTTTCTATAGCTTGTTCAATCTTAGGATATGTAAACACAAAACCAGTTTCTTGAATTTTTTCAGAAGAGACCATTTGACTTTCTAATGCTATGGTCGCCATTTCTCCAAGTAATATCTTTAGTACTTTCTTAGGCACATTAGGTAAAAAAAGTGGCTTTTTGATGGCATGTGCCACTACTTTTGTCAGCTTTTCATTCGTTACGGGGTTAGGAGCAACTCCATTATAGATACCCGTTAATTCTTCTGTTAAGATATGCATATACAAGTGTGCCATGTCTTCTATGTGAATCCAAGATTGCCATTGTTGTCCCGTACCTATAGGAGCTCCCGCATACAAACGAATAGGCTTTACTATTTTAGGAAGTGCCCCTGCAGTTTTATCCAAAATAATTCCTGTACGAACAAGGCTTGTAGCGATATCAAGCTTCTGAAACTCTAATACAACTTCTTCCCACTCTTGTACAACTTCACCTAAAAAACCTGAAGCATAGCTTGGGTATTTTTCGTTATACAATTTAGTAGGTGATGAAGGATAACAACCTATAGCACTTGCAGATATGATATGTTTTACAGAAGGTGTATTTCCGCTTTCGCGAAAGCTTTCTAAAGCATTATACAACAATTGTGCACCTTTAATGCGACTATCCTTAATGATCTGTTTGTTTTTAGGACTCCATTTCTGAGCAATAGATGCTCCTGCTAAATGAATAATCGCACCGACTCCTTCAAGCGAAGCAATATCTAATTCATCTGTAGATGGATTCCAATAAAACCCTTTATAATCTGGTTCTGAGTTTATTTTTTTTTGAGACGTTGTAAGATAATGTACCGAAATACCTTGCGCTCGGCAAAGTCGAGTCACTTCTTTTCCTACAAGCCCAGTGGCTCCTGTAATAAGTACTTTCATAGCGACATAAAGATACGTAGAGAGGTCATAAGACTGTTACAATTTATAGGAATCTTAACAGCTTATTCATTCCCATCTACATAATCCTGTAAATAAGCATAGCGTGGTGTTAATTTTCCATCTTGGGTCATCAATGCACGTTCTAAAACGCCATCTGTATCTTCATTAAAAAAGGAAGGAATGACATGTTTCACAAACATTTCACCAAAACCTTCACTCGCATCTTTAGGCAATTCACAAGGAAGATTATCTACTGCCATCACGGCTATAGCACCTGGCGTTGTCATTTCAACTTCAGATTCTGTTACAGGGTCATATCCATAAAAAGGATCTGCAATGGTAGAAGGACGTATCGTACTTGCCACAGGACCATCTATATCACAAGAAACATCTGCTACCAAGTTAATTTTAAATTCTGGATGTTTGGCATCTTCTCGTGTAAATAAGAAAGGGGCACCATCTCCATAAAAATGACCTGCAATAAAATAATCTGTCACTTTTGCATACTTCATAAAATCACTTTCATATCCAGATGGGTCTTTATAAAAAGCATATTTATCCATAGGGTGACCATCTATACGCTTGTTATATTCTGTTACATCTATAAGGCAATATACTGGCTCATCAAAATCTTGAGATAGATATTCATCATCGGTTACCTCTTTAATGTTGAGGTGGTCTAAAATTTCTTTAGCACCTTTGGCTACTTTTCCAGTTCCAGAAAGTGCAATTTTAATATTGGGAAGTGTAATTTTATCCAATTCTTGTTTTACTTCCGCTAGATCTTTTAAGTTTTCTACTTTAGGTAAATCAAAAATACCATCACGTATTCCTAATAATCTAAACCCATTATAAGCACCTACCAATCCTGCATAACGACCAAAGCCTATGAGTCTGGCTCCGTTTTGTTTAGTAATCACTTCATGATCATACATTTCTATATGTTTACTGAGTATGGCCTGTAATAAGGCTCTGTTATAAGGTTGTTTTTTGATGGTATGACTGAAGAAAAAGTATTTTTTATTTGGGATCAATGCATCCATAGGCACTTCTTTTACGCCCAACATCACATCGGCATCAGATACATCTTGAGCGATCTCAAATCCTTCTGATGCATATTCTTGATCTGAGAAAATTCTAATATCTGAAGATTCAATGACAAAAGAAGCATCTGGGAATTGCGCCCTTGCTTCTGCAAGCATTTGCGGTGAAAACACAACTCTACGATCTGGTGGATTTTTACGTTCTTTTATAATAGCAAACTTCATGAATATCTCTTTTATTTTCGGTTGATTTGTCAGATGCAAACTTTGGTACATCTTTTGACACATTTACAACGCAAATATATGGGTTTAAGTCCTATATTTGTGGACTTGTTTTGCTTTCGCGAAAGCGGACACAAAATACATATATTTTCAGATTTTATTTTTCAAGATTTGAGGATTTGTTCTTTTATTATTGGGGTCGATTTGGTTTTGACAGCGAGATTAACCAAATGGTAAGCACGTCGAGCGCTGGGATATAGCTCGTAAATATCATATTTCAAACTTTTTAAACGGCGAGAACAACTACGCCCTA
>CAKZKZ010000266.1 GCA_937124495.1 uncultured Dokdonia sp.
CTTTGTTAATAATTTTATCTAACCTGACTTCATTTTTTTTATAAAAAGTATCGGCAACAAAATTTTGATCCATTCCAATCATGTCTGTGTTTAAGCTCCATTTGTCCCCAACTTTGATAGGTTTGCTTGGAAGTTCAAATAAAATTGAAATTAAATTATTTTGTGAATTTTTGTAATAGAAGCTTAATAATTCACCTTCTGGGCTAACTTTACCTCTTAAAACTACATTACCATTCATTTTTGCCATTCCAGAAAATAGTGCTTCTGTTGTGTCTGTTTTACTAGGTTTAAGTAGCATTGCAATATCTATATCCCCGTTTTTATCTGGATAGAGTTTTGTTTCGTACTGTAAATTTGCTGTTTGTTCTTGAAATTTTTTAAAAAAATCATTTACTTTTTTCTTACGAATAGTGTCATTCTTGTTTTCGTCTTCCCTTTCCTCTTCAGGAACGATAATGTCTTTCATAATCGTTTTGTACGTAAGTGTATCCGATATTTTCCACTTTAAATCGTATGTGTCTTTCTGTTGTGCACTTACTGAAAAAGCGATAAGTAAAATGGGAATTAGTAATTTTTTCATCATTGTAGATAGATCCTTTACTGGGATATGTATGTTATTTCGCGAAAGCGTTACTATATTCTTTCACGAAAGTGAAACCAATATAATAGAAATCACCGCAAGTGCAATACCTATCCAATTTTTAAGCTGTAATTTTTCTGTAAATACTGTAATTCCTATAAGTGTCGAAATCATGACTATCCCTACATTATTGATTGTAAAAATCGTCGAACTGTCAAAAGTATCATGACGTAATGCTTTTACAAGAAAATACATAGATCCGTAATTTGGAATTCCTAAGCAGATTCCTGCAAGTATATTTTTAGCATCAAATGTAAAGCGTTTTCGTAGCATCTGACTTCCTATAATAAGGAATCCTACAGCTCCAGCTGTTCCAAAAACGGATGTTAAGAATATAGGAAGGTCGCCTGTATTGAGATATTTACCTTCAATATATTTGATACTGATGTCTATAATACCACTTCCTAAAAAGACAAGTGCAGGGAGAATCAGTGTCGTTTTCTTAAAAGGAATCCCGTCTTTAGATTTTACAGAAGCGAGGTAGACCGCAATAAGTGCTATAATAATCCCACTTACTTTAAAAATGCCTAATGACTCCTTATAATAAAGGATGCCAAAAAGGATAGGAATCACAACACTCATCTTAGTCGCAACAGAAACTACGGAGAGTCCGCTACGCTGTGTGGTGAGTGCCATCAAATTAAAAATAAGGATAAATAAAAAGCCTAATGCAACCGCATTAAAGAACCAGTCTTGTTGAGGTATCGAAGAAGCGGCAACACCTCCTTGGTATAGTAGAAAACCTAGGGTGCTTGCTGTTATGTAGTTGACAACAATAGCGTGTAGTGTATTGATTTTAAAACGAGAAAAGAGCTTGAAAACCACAAAAATGATACTAGACGAAGCAATACTGAGTAAAAGATAGATCACAAATGGTCGTTTTTATAGGTGGTGAGTGTATCTCCTTTGATATCTTGAGATAAGATTGTGTTGTCTTGTTGTTTATGAAGTAGTAGGGGGGCTTTAGTTCCGTTTCCAAATGTAGTGGTTCCAGTAAAAACTCTAGCTTCATCCCAAAAACCAGCATCTATAAAACGTTGCAAGGTTTTGGCACCTCCTTCTATAATCACAGATTGAATTCCTTTTTTATAAAGAATCGTTGCGATTTCTTTTGGATCTTGAGAGGCGATGACTAAGGTCTCTGCTTCTTCATTAAAAATATGTAGATTTTGTGGTAACGCTTCACGTTCATTTAAAACCACACGTACAGGAGATTTTCCATGCCAATCTCTTGTCGTTAATGATGGATTATCAGCAAGTACCGTTTGTGCACCTATCAAAATTGCTTGCTCCTCACTTCGCCATGTGTGTACAAGTTGTCTAGAATATGAATTGGTAATCCATACAGGAGCTGTTTTATCTCTGTCTGCGGGAGCAATATATCCATCTAGGGTCTCTGCCCATTTTAAGATAACGTACGGGCGTTTTTTTTCATGAAATGTAAAGAAGCGTTTGTTGACTTCATAGCATTAAGAT
>CAKZKZ010000267.1 GCA_937124495.1 uncultured Dokdonia sp.
CAATAAGAAAAAAGCAGAGCTCAAACTAAAACTGAATCAATCTCGAAGAGAAACCGATGGGATTATGGTCACAGAATACACTGCTCAAATCAAAGCACTAGACGAAGAGTATATTGAAACAAAAAAGCAAGTATTAAATGAGAATACTGATACCATGGTTTCTATTATGGCCTTATCAGACTTAATCAATGCCAAAGTACTTGATATTGAAGAGACAGAAACCTACTATGATGCACTCGCATCAGATATACAAAAGTCTCCTATTGGGAATAGTATTAAAAATTATATTGCGCAACAAAAATCACAACGTGCTGCTTCAAAAGTAGCCAGTGTAGGGAATAAAGCCCCTGGTTTTAGCGCACAAACACCTGAAGGAAAAGAATTAGCTTTATCTGAAACTCTAGGAAAATATACGATTGTTGACTTTTGGGCATCTTGGTGTAGACCCTGTCGTATGGAAAATCCAAATGTAGTACGTGTGTATAATAAATATCATGACAAAGGATTAAATATCATCAGTGTATCGCTAGACAAATCTGGACAAAAAGAACGCTGGATCAGAGCTATTGAAAAAGACCAAATGGATTGGTATCACGTCTCTAATCTTCAATTTTGGAATGACCCTATCCCAAGATCATATGGCGTACGCGCGATTCCTGCAACTTTCTTATTAGATGAATCAGGAACCATCATTGCAAAAGACCTACGAGGACAAGCCTTAGAAGATAAGATTGCAGAGTTATTGGGAAATGATAGTTAAACTCCTCCCCTTTTAAAATATACAAACCCCTCAAGTGATGTTGCTTGAGGGGTTTTTGGTTCTATAAAAAATCAAACCCAACTAATTGTCACCCTGAGCCTGTCGAAGGGGAATCGAGAAACTAAAAACATTTTATTTACTCTTCATGACTCTCTAAATTATTCTTTTTTTTATTCAGATATTCTTTTACATCTATATCCCAATCCTTAAGAATATCAAATGCATTATTTAGGCAATCTTGAATATAAGGGATATTAGAAAATGGTATTAATAGTGTAATCCCTTCATCAATAAATTGAATAGACAATACTTTATTCATCTTAAATTTTTGGTAATAGACACCCAAATTAATTAGGGTCATTCCTAAATCTGGCAAATATGCCTGAGGATTCGACCTAACTAAATCTCTATAAACATCTAATGCCTCTTGATAAGAACATACGGCTTTCTCTAGTTCATTGGTATTAAGTTGTAAATTACCTAAATTATTTAAGGTCCCTGCTATATAAGGCAAATAAGCTTGAGGCTTCGACTTGACTAATTTCCTGAAGATATCTAATACTTCTTCATAGCAAAGACTGGCTTTCTCATATTCATTAGTGTCACGTTGTAAATTGCCTAAATTATTTAACGTTATTCCAACATCAAATGCATACGTATGAGGATTCGTTTCTGATAATGCCCTCCGTATGGATAAAGCTTCTTCATAGGAGGCTTTAGCTATATCAAATTCATTCATTTTACGTTGTAAAATTGCTAAATTATTTAAGGTAGTAGCAACATAGGGTGTATAAATTAGGGGATCTAACCTAGCTAACTCTCTTCGTATGGATAAAGCTTCTTTGTAGGAAGCTTTGGCTTTTTCAAATTCATTTGTAGCTTTCTGTAAGTTAGCCAGATTATTTAAAGTTACTCCAACATCTGGTAGATATGTTTGCCGATCCAAACTAGCTAACTCTCTCCGTGTCAATAAAGCTTCTTCATAACAAGCCTCTGCTTTCTCAAAAGCATTTGTTTTATTATGTAAAACTGCTAAATTATTTAAGGTGTCAGCAATATTAGACAGATATGCTTGGCGATTCAATTTTACCAATTCTCTTCGTATGGATAAAGCTTCTTCATATGAACATTCAGCTTCCCTATACTTATTTTGATCGGTTTGCAAAACTGCTAAATTATTTAAGGTAGTCGCTTTTTCTTCATTAGAAGTTTCTTTTTGAAGGCACACCTGATAATAATGAGTAGCTTTTGCAAAATCGTTAATAAACTGAAAATAGTATCCAGCTTCTAAACAATTGTCCCAACTATCATATAGATTAACTGCCTTTTCATAGTTGGAGCCAGCTTCTTCAAACTGATGATTCACTCGTAAAATTTGAGCTTTTAAAATTCTTGTCTCCGCTTTTTGTTTGATAGTTTCTATAGCACGATTTTCTTCTTCTTCTAGTTTAGCTTCGTCTAAGATCTCCAAAGCTTTGTCTATATCGCCATGAGTGAAAAATTCAAAAGCATTTTTATATAAACTGGTAGCTTGGCTTAAGTCCTTCCCTTCTAATTCTTTTAAGAAATGAGATACTTGATCTTCTAGAATGTTCTTTTCTAGCTCTAATGCATTGACTTTCTCTGATAATTCTAGAACGTCTTTATCTAAATACCCTTCTATCTTAGCTTTATCTTCTATAGTGTTTTTTAAAATTTCAATTTGATCTTTGTAAGACTTGACAAAAGGTTGCAAGAATTCCTCTAAAGATTTTCTTTCTTCTGTTTTATTTCCCTCACTATCTATATGTTGGAAAATAAATATATTATCTCCTTCTGCGCTAACTTTATTTATATTAATCATTTTCAGTAGTATTCTTTATATTTTGATTAATATGAATATTTGTTCCAGAAACGTTTTTATTTACATTTTTATTAATCTCTAGGAAAGTGCCTTTTAATTTTCCATTCCGTTCTAAAAAATCTAATATTAAACACATCACTGCTATAGTCCCAAGAACAACTATTGTTGCATTACCCATTTCTTTTAAGCCTGCTTCAAAATCAAAATTATCAGTTTTGGTACTTAATGTAAAGTAGAAATTACTCAATAAAGGAAATACAATAACATAAAAAGCCTTTAAGTATCGTGTGGCAGGATTATGTATGAGTACTACGATCAAAATAATAATAGCACTTATCAAAGCATACGTCCAGTTATTTGTTAATCCATACGTAATCCCTCCTCCTACTATTCCTGAGAATAGT
>CAKZKZ010000268.1 GCA_937124495.1 uncultured Dokdonia sp.
CGCTTTAATGTTCCGGCTTCTTTTTCATCTAATAACCCTCCGCCAATAGCCGCAATACTAAATAACAACATCATAATGGCAGTTCCTCCTACTGCTTGTACTAATCCTGGGTGTGCCTTGGTAGAGCTTTCTTTGATTAACGAAGTTGTTTTTAGCTTTATAGTATTCATTACATCTGCTTTTCCTAAATGATATTTGAATCCTTCTTTTAAAACGGTATGTACAATTCGCATCTGTATATCTCTTGCTGCGTCATACTTTAATTCTATAGGCAAGTCTGCATCAGTAGTCACGGCATCTGAAAATCCTTTTTCAAAAATTAAAACAGCTACATTTTTCCCTTTTCTAACAAGATCTAAAGCTTTATCCTCTTCAGAATCAATCAATCGAATGGTTTTCATTGCATTTAATTTTGTAATCAAATCTTGAGAAATTGTAGTAACATCTTTATCCACAACCAAAACTCCTAAAGGTTTTGGAGCGCTTTCCTTTTTCCCAACACCTCCAAATGCAAATGCAAATAGCGTAATCATAATAATAGGCAGTAAAAAGGTAACGAGGATCCCTTTTTTGTCTGAAAAATATAATCGTAAGTCTTTTTTTAAAATAGTCCCTATCATGATAGTTGGTTGTGTAATTTATTGATATAATGCCTATTAATCTCTTAGTTGTTTTCCAGTTAGGTTTAAAAAGATCGCTTCTAAGTTTACTTTATTTAGTTGTATGTCTTTAATGCTTAATTCTAATTCATTACAGGCTGTAATCACTTTAGAAAGCTCCTTCACTGTACTTTCTACCAACAACTTGTTTTTGTTTTGTGTTATGGTATAGGGAAGTAATTGTCTTAATTGATCTACATTGGTCTCAGAAAGGAAATTAAACTCAAACTGAATGCTTTCTTTGGTCTGCACCAATTCTTTTAATTGAGATTGTGTCCCTTGTGCGATAATTTTACCTGAGTCTATAATCGCAATACGATCACACAAACGTTCTACTTCTTCCATATAATGTGTGGTATAGACAATAGTCATTCCCTGTGAATTCAAGGTTTCGATGACTTCAAAAATGTGATTTCTACTTTGAGGGTCGATTCCTACAGTGGGTTCGTCCATAAACAGTATTTTCGGATGATGTAACAATGCCGCAGCAATATTGATTCTCCGTTTCATTCCTCCTGAATAGGTCTTGATCAAATCATTCTTTCGATCTAACAATCCAATTAATTCTAAGGTTTCATGAATCCTTTCTTTCAGTTGCTTAGATGGAATTCCATATAAATCCCCCCAAAATAACAAGTTATTATATGCAGAAAGATCTTCGTATAAAGAAATTTCCTGAGGTACAACACCAATCAAATGTTTACATTCATTTGAATTCTTACTACTATTTTTACCATCAATATGAATACTTCCTGCATCACTTTTTAAAATGGTACTCATCATATTGAGTGTAGTAGATTTTCCAGCCCCATTGGGGCCTAAGAGCCCAAAGATTTCTCCTTTTTTAATGGTGAAACTAATATTGTTTACCGCTTGTATGTCTTGAAATGATTTAGAAAGGTTTTGTACTTGAATCATAGATCGTTGTTCATTGATGATTTAAATGTCGTCAAAGAACAGCTATCTATCGAAATGATGTTACTCAACTGTATTTTTTAAAGGATGAATTGTGAATTAGATGAGAATGAATACGTTTTATCTTACTTCATTATGAGAAAGTTGAGCAATTCTTTTGAAGTGGGAGTGAGGTGATGCATTCGTTTTATTATCAGTTTTTTAAACTGTAGTGAAGTCCGCTTTCGCGAAAGCATTCTTAAGAATATAATGGAATCCTTCAGAACTAACGAGTATTTATGTATTAAACAAGAGAGTAATGAGATATGTATGTGTGTATTTTTATATATTAGTCAAGCATATACTTCTAATACCATTTTATAAATTTAGAAATGAATAACGATATCTTATTATTTTATGGATGGTGGCAATTTGCAGTTTGCTTATTTGCATTTGTAGCGCTAATGGCTATATGGAGGAACATTGGTAGACGACAAAATGATTTTGGCCAAGTATGGCTAGCATTATCGGTATTATGCTGGAGTATTTCTGGTGTAGTTGAGATATATTATGCAACCACAGAAGTGCATTCTTCAATGGTATTAGATGGCTGGCGAAGTGTATTATCCTTATTGAATAGCTTATTTATTTTATTAGCATTGCCATGGTTTAGGTATTTACCAGAATCTATTGCTCATATTATTAAATCTAAATATTGGGTATACATTGTTGGTGTACCGTTTGTGTTTTCAATATTACCTACCCTAAGTAGAATGGTATCAGGGAAAGCGATGACCTTGATGGCTGAACTTGATGTGTATTATGCTATTTTCACTTTAGGTTTTTTGGGTTATGTATTATGGGAGTCTTTTAGTAAGCGCCGTTTAAAGGCTTTAGCTTGGCTATCATTAGTATGTGTACTTATTGTTCTAGTCGCTCAGATTTATAAATTATCTGGTTACTCTATAAACTTGACGCTATTTTCTGCCATTTTTAAAACATCTCTTATTATGTTATTCTTTGCACTCGCTTTAAGTTGGGTGAAAGAGTTATCAGAAAACATTATTCCAGATACTAAAGATTTGTATATCTATTTTGAAAAACGCAAAAATGATGCTGGTAAATATGAGCACTATGTCTCATTAAAAGGATTGCCTGGTAACAATAAAAGAAAGATAAAGTTAACCCCAGGATCTTATGAATTATTCTTAAAATTTGCACATAAAAGAAAATCTGGAGAAGATTGGTTAGAAATAAAACCTAAAAGCTATAAAACGGCAGAGAACAATTTTGATATGAACG
>CAKZKZ010000269.1 GCA_937124495.1 uncultured Dokdonia sp.
CTTCTTATGGACGACATCAAGATGGAGCTCCATTGCGAAGTTATTTAGGAGGCGATCTACAAGGTCTTATTAATAAAATTAATGAAGGTTATTTTGATGAGCTAGGTGTAAGCGCTATTTGGCTAACGCCGCCTTATGAAAATATTCACGGCGCAACAAATGAAGGTGCTGGAAAGAATTATGCTTTTCACGGCTATTGGGCAAAAGATTGGACAGCCATAGACCGTAATCTAGGCACTGAAGCAACTTTCCAGACATTGGTAGATACGGCTCATGATCATGGTATTCGTATTGTTATGGATGTGGTGTTAAATCATGTAGGTCCTGATAATCCAGATGATGAGTCGTGGCCTAGTGACTGGGTACGTAGAGATCCAGACTGTAATTTTAATGGCCCTCAAGGAACTATACCTTGTGAGTTGGTTGCTAATCTACCCGATATATTAACCGAAAGTAATACGCCAGTTAACCTCCCGCAATGGCTATTAGATAAATGGGAAAATGAAGGAAGGAAAACTCAAGAGTTGGCAGAGTTAGATGCATTTTTTAATAGAACAGGCTATCCAAGAGCGCCTCGTTTTTATATTATAAAATGGCTTACCGATTATGTGAGAGATTATGGAGTAGATGGTTTTAGAGTAGACACGGTAAAACATGTAGAAGAATCTGTATGGACTGAATTAAAAACAGAAGGTCTCGTTGCTTTACAAGATTGGAAAGGTGCAAACCCTCAAAAGAAAGTAGATGATCAGCCTTTTTGGATGACAGGAGAGGTGTTCAATTATTTTGCATTAGGAATGCAACGCGTATTTAATGGAGATGGGTTTAATGTAGATTATTATAATAACGGATATGAAAATCTTATTAATTTTGATTTTCGATTTGTAGCCAATCAAGGGTTAGAAAGCATATTTTCAAGCTATAATAATTTATTGCAAAATCAATTAGGTGGTGCTTCTGTGATGAACTTCCTTGCCAACCATGATACTGCTGAAGTATTTGATATTAACAGAACACGGACATTTGAAGCAGGAACAAAACTCTTATTATCTCCTTCTACGGCTCAGATTTATTATGGAGATGAGACTGCACGAACTTTAACGCCTGGAGGTGGGGCAAGTGGGGATGCCACATTGCGTTCTTTTATGAACTTTGGAGATTTAAATAATTCAAATTCTTTAGCCTCATTAACCTTATTACATCATCAGAAAATAGGACGTTTTAGGAGAGAGCATGTATCTGTAGGAGCAGGTGTGCATACAAAATTGCAAGATACACCATATACGTTTAAAAGAGAGTTTGATAATGGAGTGCTTTCGGATAAAAGTTTAGTCTATACAGGGAATGATGGTGATTTTCAAAATGCATTGAATCTATTTAATCTATGGCCAGATGGAACGGTACTTACTGATTATTTTTCAGGAAATACTGCCACAGTGAGTAATAATACCGCAGATTTTAATAGTCCGTTTGGACTTGTTCTAATAGGAGAAGCATTTGATGGTACAATAGTCACGCCTCCTTCTTCATTTGTGGTCAGAGCTAAGAAACCTTTGGATTGGAATGCATTGGATATCTATGTGTATAACACAGCTACCAATAGTGTCCTTTCGGGAACGAATGGGTGGCCGGGACAATCAATGACGCCTATTGCAGGTAGTACAGTATGGTATGAATATGAAATTACGATTCCTGCTGGTGTAAGTGCTGATGATATTGGAATCGTTTTTAATAATAGTAATAATGGAAGTCAAACAGTAGATCTTTCTAGAAATAGAGATGGTTGGTTTGAGTTTACCTCAGGAGGTACTATGCGTACAGGTAGTTGGTCAGATGATTGTCCTTCAGATTGCCCTGGAGCTTCGTCTAATATATATCGCATATACGCGCACAAACCTAATGATTGGGGAGCTATATATGGATATACTTTTAATACTACCCAAAACAGTGTACTAGCTGGAACTTCAGGTTGGCCAGGTCAACAAATGACAGCACTTCCTGACACTGGAGACTGGTTTTTTTATGACATCACATTACCGTCAGGAGTGAGTAGTTCTGAAATAGGAATCGTTTTTAATAATCAAAATAATGGAAGTCAATCAGCCGATTTGACAAGAGATCGTGAAGGTTGGTTTAATTTTACTTCTGGAGGTAGTGTACGAACTGGGAACTGGAATGATACCTGTCCATTTGATTGCCCTACGCGAAGTAGTATTCCAATAGAAATCGCCTCTAATGATAAAAATCAAACCCTTATAGGTTTGAAAAGTGCGATTACTGCCTATCCTAATCCTTCAGATGGAAAAGGAGTGATTGCCATTCCATTATCAGAATCAGAGAATGTGGCTGTTGTTATTTATGATAGTTATGGACGTATGGTCAAAGAATATAAAAATCAAGATTTTGATGCAGGTACGATACTCATCGATTATGAATTAACCAGTTCTGGTCTTTACTTTTACAAAGTAGTGTATGGATTACAAACCGAAGTAGGAAAGATTATTGTAAAATAGGGATCAAAGATCATAAGTAATTTATTAAAAACCTGTGAAGCTTGCTTCACAGGTTTTATTATGCTTACCAATACTCATAGAAAATGTAAGGTCAGGTAGTAGTGTTTAAGTATCTTTGTTGCTACTTAAATCCATAAAGATATGCCTAAGTTTTTCTTGTCTGTAGTTTGTATTATGATAATTTTTAGTCAGGATATATTTGCTCAAATCGTAAATATACCAGACCCTAATTTTAAAGCCGCTTTATTAAATCAGAGCACTCCAGTAATTGACACTAACGGAGATGATGAGATTCAAGTTTCTGAAGCACTAGCTACAACGGTTATCTCAGCAGTTTCTAACAATATAAGTGATATTACAGGTATTGAAGCATTTGTTAATCTTGAGTCTTTAAATTGTTTTAATAATCCAATTAATGAGGTGGATCTTTCTCAAAATACATCCTTAAATGTAATCACTTTTACGTTCTCTAATTTAACTGAAATTGATCTTTCTTCAAATAATGATCTTTTTTCGGTGAGTCTAAGTAATTCCCCTATCAATGAGATAAACGTATCTAATCTTACTAACCTTGAAGTGCTTAATTTAAATTCGACCAATGTAAGTTCGATAGATGTATCTAATAATCTTAATTTATTATTTTTAGATTTATTCTTCACTAATGTGCAATCACTTGATGTAACTAATAATGACCCTTTAGAATATCTTTCCATAAGTGGAACTCAGATTAGTGATTTTGACTTTTCGATACTACCTAATTTGAAAATACTAGGAATGCGTAATACTGATTTTGAAAATGTAGATCTTTCTTCTAATAGTCAATTGTGTAATATAAGTATACGTAACTGTCCTCAATTGACATCTATTAATATTCAAAATGGAAATAATCCAGCATTAGCTCAAAACCAACCTTGTGTATTAAATTTTACATTTGGAGGAACTTCTATTACGTCAGGGCTGTTTGCAAATACAGGGAATAGTAGCTTAGAATTTATTTGTGTAGATGATATTATATTTGCGGAGGACAACTTCCTTTTAGTTCTTCCTCAAGTAGAATTCCTTGAAGATTGTTCAAGTTTATCTACAGATACTTTTGCTAGTTCAGTAGTTACTATATATCCTAATCCCGTAGTAGATGTTTTAGAAATATCGAGTCCACAGTTAATAGAAGATGTAGAAATTTTTTCTGTGACTGGAGCACGTGTTTATAAAGCTAAATCTGATGGTAGAAAAATGAACTTAGATGTAGAAGCATTATCTCCAGGTATTTATTTCCTTTCCTTAAAAAGTGATACTACAGAAAATCAAACCATAAAGTTTGTAAAAAAATAACCTACTCATAAGAAAGGGTTAGTTTATTAAAAAATGATATATTTATATCCTTATAATCAGTGAGGTATAGAGCTGCGCATATTTCTATCTTACACTAACTAGAACTATATGTTAACCAAAGTTTTTGGTAGCGCAGTGTTTGGTGTAGATGCCACGACAATTACCGTTGAAGTCAATGTAGATAAAGGAATTGGATATGGAATGAACGCGTTTCAAGTAGATGGTAATAATGTATTAGAAGTCTATCATTCAGTAAAAAAAATTGCTGAATCCATGCGCGAAAACCCGAAGCCTTTCCTGTTAGAATGTATGACTTTTAGGATTAGAGGTCATGAAGAAGCTTCTGGAACTAAATATTACCCAGAAGGAATTCAGGATGAATGGGCGCAAAAAGATCCTGTAAAGAACTATGAGTTATTTTTAATGCAGGAAGGAATTCTTTCGGAAGAGCAAAGGACTGCCTGGGTTAAAGAAATTAAAAAAGAAATTCAAGATCGGTTAACGTTCTTAGAAAATGTTGGGTTGTCGTATTTAACACTTTCTCGATCAGCTAATACTTTGTCTGGAGGAGAAGCACAACGGATTCGACTGGCCACACAAATTGGATCACAATTACAAGGAGTTTTATATGTATTAGATGAACCTTCTA
>CAKZKZ010000270.1 GCA_937124495.1 uncultured Dokdonia sp.
GTTTGGAAATGTATCTACAGAAATTACATACCAAGTACAAAGCCAAGCATTTGATTATCTAGATGCTCCAATTGAAAAAATCAATACAGCTGATACACCAGCACCATATTCTCCAGTACTTTTAGCTGAGTGGTTGCCGAATATGAATGACGTAATTAAATCAGTAAAAAAAGTGATGTATAGATAATAGCTTTATTAGAGGCTTTTATCATCAAGTTTAGAAATAAAATCAAAATCCTTGAAATAGGATTAAAACTGTATATTTGAACTTCATTTGTAATTTTTGCAAATGAAGTTTTTTATCTATATGAAAAAAATAATCACAATATTATTTATAGTTTTTACAACTATTGTCGTAGCTCAAACTAAAGTTAGTGGGCTTGTAATGGATGAATATGACTATCCCGTGCCATACGCAAACGTTATTTTTAAAAACTCTACAACAGGAACTATTACTGATGAGAATGGTCGGTTTTATTTAGAATCTGATGAAAGATATCAAACATTACAAATTTCTTTTGTGGGCTATGAAACACAAGATATAGACTTGGTTAAGTCGGTTACTTATAAGATGAATATTCTTTTAAAGGAGGGAAATCAATTAAGTGCTGTAACAATTTATTCTGGTAAGCAAGCTAAAAAAAATAACCCTGCTATTGATATTTTAAAGAAAATATGGGCTAATAAGCGTTCAAATGGCGTTAAGAAATTTAAACAATACGAGTATAATAAGTATGAAAAAATAGAATTTGACTTTAATAATGTGGATAGTACCATGACTCAAAGTAAGCTTTTTAAAGGAATGGAGTTTATTTTTGAAGAAATGGATACGTCTCGTGTTACTGGAAAAACATATTTACCAATTTTTTTAAATGAATCAGTATCTAAAGTATATGGTGATAATGATGCTGGTAAAACACGCGAAGACTTAATTGGTAATAAAAACTCAGGGTTTAGTAATAATCAAACGATTATTTCATTTGTAAAAGATTTGTATTCTGATTATGATGTATACGATAACTACTTAAAGTTTTTTGACAAGAGTTTTGTGAGTCCATTGTCAAGAACAGGTGTTAGTGTATATAATTATGTGTTAGCCGACAGTACATTTATAGGAGATAAATGGTGTTACAATATAGTTTACTACCCCCGAAGAAAAAACGAATTAACTTTTAAAGGCGATTTTTGGGTAAATGACAGTACTTGGGCTATAAAGGATATCAATCTTCAAGTGTCAAAAAGTGCAAATATCAACTGGATTAAAGATATTTATATAGAGCCAGAATTTGATGTATTGAATGATTCCGTGTTTTTAATTACACGTGATTATTTCATGTCGGATTTTAGTTTGTCTAAAAAAGATAAAGCAAAAGGAGTGTACGGAAAGCGTACAACTTTATATGATAAATATCAATTCGATAAGAAGAAAGATGTTGATTTTTATAAAGAAGAGGCAGATCCTTATGCTTATGAAATATACAATCAAAATGATGAGTTTTGGAAAGAGAATAGGTTAGAGGAGTTGAATAAAGATGAGGAAGGTGTTTATAAAATGCTAGACACGTTAAAGACAGTAGCTAAGTTTAAAAGAATATACAATACAGCAAGTATATTAGCTTCTGGTTATATTGAAATCCCAAAACTTAAAATGGACTATGGGCCTATTTTTTCAACTTTTGGTTATAATGATGTTGAGGGTGCACGAATAAGAGCAGGTGGGAGAACCTATTTTGGGCCTAATGATAAATGGCGTATTCAAGGGTATGTAGCTTATGGTTTTAAAGACAATCAATTCAAGTATGGCGTGTCGGGAAAATGGATGTTACAGCGAAAAAACAGGTGGATTTTATCTGGAGGTAACAGACGTGATATAGAGCAAATAGGGGTAAGTCTGACGACTACTAATGATATTTTAGGAAGAAGTTTTGCATCGTCATCTTTGTTTTCTTCAGGAGCAAATGACCGATTAACTTCAATAAATTTAAGTACTTTAGGAATTGAAGTAGAACCTGCTAAAAACTTTATAGTAAAACTTTCAGGGAGTTATAGAACCTTAAAATCTGCCTCACAAACATTTGGCTTAGATTTTTACACAGATCAAACATTAACTGCGGTTAAATCAGAGTTAAAGCAATCTGAAGTAAACCTATCACTTACGTATACTCCTAAGAAAAAAACAACAGGGTATGGTGTTGAACGAACAACTGTTAATGGCAACCACGCAACTATTTATGCGAGTTTAAGTCAAGGTATAAAAGGAGCTATTGCAAGTGATTTTGATTACTCTAAAGTGCAATTGTTTTATAGGCAACCATGGCAAATAGGTGGTTTTGGAAGGTTGTTTTCAAATCTAGAAGTAGGTAAAACTTTTGGTGAAGTGCCGCTAGGTTTGCTAAGTGTTATACCAGGAAATCAAGCATATTTTTCAATATTTAATACTTTTCCTTTATTAAATTATTATGATTTTGTAACAGATACTTACGCTTCAGTGCATTTGGAGCATAATTTTAATGGACGTATTTTTTCTAAAATACCACTACTTAAAAAATTAAATTTGAGAGAGATTGTAGGTGTAAGAGGTGTTTGGGGCGATTTGTCTCAAAACAATATAAATTTAGATGCTAATTTTCCAAATTTCATAGCTACGCAAACGTTTGGAGCTCCTAATGAGAAAATCTATTGGGAGTATAGCCTTGGTGTTGGCAATATATTTAAAGTGTTTAGAATTGATTTTAATTTTAGAGGAAATTATTTTGAAAATCCAGATGCCCGTAAGTTTGGCGTAACAGGTAGTTTTGGGTTTAATTTTTAAACCGAATTTTCGGCTAGTGAACAGATGCTGAAATATGAATAAAAGGAGTGTTAAAATAATAAGTTTTGTCTGTATGTTTTCATTTGTCAGTTCTATTTTTGGAATGCAACAATCAGGTTTTGAAAAAGCAGATTATATATTACAAAAGCTTGTTCGAAAAAAAAAGGTTCCTGGATTAGCAATAACAGTAACTAAAAAAGGAAATAAAGTATTTTCAAAAGGTTATGGTTTTGCTGATGTAAATAATAAAACCAAAGTAATCCCTTCAAAAACAATCTTTAGAATTGGTAGTGTGTCAAAGCCAATTGCTGCAACTGGTTTGGCAAAACTGGTAGCAAAGCGTAAAATTAGTTTAACAGACTCAGTTCATGATTGTTTGCCTAATTTTCCTCAGAAGAAATACGGATTTACCCTTAAGCAATTAGGAGGGCATTTGGCAGGAATCAGAAACTATAAAGGGAGTGAGTTTATAAACGTCAAGCCGATGTCTATAAAAGAAGGGGTGGCATTGTTTAAAGATGACCCATTGTTATTTGCGCCAGGTAAAGGTTATTCTTATACAAGTTATAGTTGGAATTTACTATCTTTAGCAATGCAGGAAGTGGTAGGGAAACCATTTGAAATCATTATTAAAGATGAGGTTTTAAGCCCATTGTCATTATCACATACCTTTGCTGATAAACAACAGCAGGTTGCTGAAAAAGCAACTTTTTATACTAAAAAAAGATGGCGTCGTTTTGTAGAAGTACCAAAAGTAAATAACTATTATAAGTTAGCAGGTGGTGGTTATTTATCAACAGCAGATGACATCTCTAAACTTGGAAACGCGTATTTGTCTGAAAACTTTATTACAGATGCTATAAAAAAAGAATTTATAACGTCACAACATGTTAATGGTAAATCAACATATTATGGTGTTGGTTGGCAAGTAAGTTTTGATCACAACAACCGCCCTTATTTTGGACATGTTGGAAATGGTTATGGTGGCTACGGAATTTTTTATGTGTATCCTAAAGAGGATGTAGTTGTCACAATTTTAATGAATTGTTCTAATCCAAATCAAGATAAGAAATTGAATGCCGTAATAGATGCGGTTTTTGAAGGGCTCAATGCTATAGATGTTGAGATGACGTCAGCTCTCTAAACATATTTTCTAGAGTAGTGTTTTTGGTGTCGAGTTTTAAAATTTTTAATTGATTTTCAGCAGCAAAATCAAATATTAAAGCTCTCATGTCTTCTTTTGTGTCAAAAGAAATTTCCCAAGTCATACCAAACGTATTTTTAGCATTTTTAACAATAATCACATCGTACTCTTCGTTATATTCTGAATTTTTCCATTCTATTGGACGTAATCCTAAATATACTCCTGCTTTTATCCAATATAATGTTGGTTTAGCCCATCGATATTCACCTTCTTCAAAAAATCCTTCTACCGCAGCAACATCTTTTTTAGAAAATGTTTTTTTCTTATGGCTAGAGGTTTGTGGTTCTAATTCTTTTTTATCTCCAGCAGTTGTATTATCTAAAACATAACATATTTTTTCATACATATCTTCTGTTATTTTGTTTTTACTTAGAAATAATTCACCAATAAATCTAATAGAACAACGATATTTAGACCAAGTGTTTGGTCTATATTTTTTGCTCCATTTTTTTGAAGCCCATATTGCAGTTTGAAAAACAT
>CAKZKZ010000271.1 GCA_937124495.1 uncultured Dokdonia sp.
ATCAAAACTCCATTGCTTAAAAAATTCTTCATCATATTCATAGTAAAACGGTATTGCTTTACTCCCTAACTGTACCGATTTTTTTGACGGCGTAATGTTAATGACTCTCGCCTTTTTATCGAATCCTGGCTGAGGCACCAAAAATGTATCGATCAATTGATTAAATCGCTGAATCAATATTTTAACCTTAGCCTCTACCTCTTTATCATCTAAAATTGGAGAATTATAGAATTCATGTCTAAAATTATTAGGTGTATTATCTACCACTTTACCAATCATCAAATGCTTTGGAAATGCATTTATATTAGGGAAACAATTTGTAAATGATTTTGGCAATAACGCTTTGATTTCAATATATGTTTCTACCAAATCTTTCATAAAATCATACGCATACTGAAACCCATAAATTCCATTATCATCTACTCCTAAAGCATCGCCGAGCTTGGCTGTTATTGATAGAATATCGAATTGATTATCCATCTTAAAATGAGATGTAATAATAGATGCACCTTGAGATATATCATTTAACAAATTCAGATCTAAAACAACCTCACTGTATAATCTTTTAAAATCATCGACTGTATTTAATTCTGCTCCAGCAAGTGCTCTTTTTAATCTCAATTCTGGTGGAGGTACTTGTAATGGGTGCGGATATAGTGTATCACCCTTAGCAACTATGTTAGTAATCCCCCTTAAATTAGTAAAGAGTATTTTTACATTTTGTACCTGCTCTAATCCGTGATTATCACAATCTACACCTCTACAAGGACGTACTTCTTTTTCATAACACTCTATATATATGAGTAGGTATAACGCATTTAAAATAGAAGCGCTTGACTCATTAATAGGTGTATATTCATTAGATGCATTGTTTGTTTCTGATAGTTCCCAAAGTGGAATTTGTTGCCCATCATCTTCATAAAAAGGGGCATAATTTACTTTACTATTATCATACGGTTTAGAGAATGAGTACAGCTTACTATTTATATCTATCTTTTTTAAATCGCTTGCACCTAATTCATCACTTATTTTAGAAATATTACTTAGGGTGATAAGATCTCCATCTGTAGTCACACCAACTCCTTGAGAAATCTCTATCCCATTTACAGTCTTCAGGCTTTTACTTATCCTAGAACTAACATATTTGAGTTCGTGTTTAAATCCACATGAAATCCCTACACCTCTTAATGCCGTTTTAGAGAGGCGATCTTGATCTTCAAAATAATCTAAAAACTCATTAAACTGAGTATGCTTTATATACTGCCCTTTACTGAATTTTCGGTATTGAGTCGTTATATTATTTAATTTGTTCATTGTCATTGAAATTTTTAATGGTTTTTATAACCGTTATATAACCCTCAAAATAGAGACTATTTTGAGGGACTGGCTTATACTTAGTAGCTATTACAGAAATGATGTAATTTACTATACCCTTCTAATTACTTGCTACTCTTAACTACTACAGCCATTTATAATCTCACTTTGGATCGTTGTAGCATCATAACTTGTGCTCCAAGAACCACCTGTTCCTGTGGCTAAGTTTTTCCAAGGAAATACTCCACTTAATTGTTTGGTTACACCATTACCTAATACAATAACCTTAATTGAGTTACTTATACAAAATTGTTTTAATCTATTTATTTCGTTAATATCTGTACTATTAAACGTATCATCATTACCCCCAGGAGATGCATCTGTTATCATGATAATATATCTAGCTACATCATTTCTAAATGCTCCAGCCAAATTAAATTCAGCGACTCTACTTATAGCCACATCTGTAGGTTCTGGGCCACCTACTCCAGACCCTAAAGGAAGGCCTGTAGTTGAATTATTCAACTTATTAAGTTGCGTTGTAAAGCTAGATTGATTATTTGTCGACATAACTTCCATCGCAGTAACCCATTGAAAAGCTGAACCAGTTCCTGAATTCACATATTTCTGACCAGCTGGCAGATTAATATAATCTGGTTTATTAGCATAGTTAGAACTTGTTCCAGAACGGTATTCATCTGCGAGAACAAGACCTAATCTATAGTCATTTGGAGACGATTGTGCTTGTATCGTTGATACTATATTAGCTGCTCCTGTTTTTGCTGCTTCTATTTGAGTTCCCATACTACCTGTATAATCAAGTATAAAAACTACATCCATTCCAGAATCACAAGGTGGTGGTGCAATACTAATAGAAACGGTTGCTATGTTACTATCTAATGTCCCATCATTTACACAATACGTAAATGAATCTGTAAGGATATCTGAACCATCGTGCGTATATGTCACTGTACCGTTAGCATTTAAAACGATAGTTCCGTTAGATGGTTGTGTTTTAATAATCGTAGTTAATGGGGTATTCCCAAGGTCAGAATCATTATCTAAAACTGATATGTTAATGACTCCGCCAATTGCTGTCGAAACATTATCATCTAATGCTACAGGAGGTGAATTAACACCTATAGATACTGTTGCTATATTACTATCGTCTTTACCATCATTAACACAATATGTAAATGAATCTTCAAGATTAACTGAACCATCATGTGTATAAGTGACTGTTTCATCAGAATTTACAACAATAGTACCATAAGACGGTTGCGTTTTTATAACTACAGTTAATGGATTATTATCTGGATCGTAATCATTGCCTAAAACTGGTATGTTAACTGTTCCTCCAAGTAATGCTGAAACACTATCGTTAAGAGCTATTGGTGGTATATTAGGAATTTCTTTAGAACAACATAAATAAGGTAATGAGAAATCTGCAATAACCTGTCCTTTATCTTCTGATTCATGCACAAGAATAAAAGTTCCTCCTGGCTCTACGCCAGCAAAATGTTCTAACCCTGAGTGTCTTTCCATAAAATCACTCAACAATTCACTTTCTATTTCATCATCATCTGAATCTTGCGTTACAACAGTTACTCCTCCTGGTAATGAAGGCTCTGCTAAAGCCTCAACTTCATTTAATAAATTAAGTTGATAATCTAGATTTGCAATGGTCTCTAAAGTTTCTTGAGGGTCAGCTCCTGCATTACTCACAAAAGCATCTGAAACTTCTAATAATTGCTTTCTTAAGTCTGCAATTGAAATTTCTGTTGTCTCTTCTACTATTGACTCTTCAATAGGATCTGGTGTAGATCTTCTTCCATCATTTTGAATATCTACAACTTCTTCCGAAACATCTGTAAGTTCTGCGCTTACTCTTCGTGTTAGGATTTGAGGTTGCTCTACTGGCTGATCTTTTGTTGGTAATTCTACAGTTGGAAGTGTGCGTACAGGTCCACCTCTAACTACAGATTTCTTACGCAACATGATTGTTTTAATATCAAAAGGCAATCCATAAGTTGTCTTTATGCTATTAATATTTTCATAGGCAATTTTATAGGATTGTCCTAAGTGACCTTCTATTCTAAAAAAGTTATTATCATCTATGTTGTAGCTTAATGGGTCTTGAATAAAACTTTCACCTGCCAGATTTTCTTTATGATAACTTAAATTGTGATCTTCCTTATCATTTTCTGTGCTTTCATAATCCCAAGTTTCTAATAGCTCACCAGTTACATTATAATAAAAAGGGACTGCTTTCTCTCCAAGATCAACATCTTTTTTAGAAGGTGTTATTCTAACGGACCCTATGAACTTACGGAATTTTTCAATTTTCTGAACAAAACGATTTGTTAATAAAACAGCTTTTGCATAGTTTTCATCCTCTTCTGTAATAATAGGTGATTTATAAAAATCATGACGATATGCTGTATTTTCCCCTAATGCTAAAGGTGCATCTACAGGGCCTAACATTACATGTTTTGGGAAAGAATAAATACTAGGGTTACACTCTGATTTTAAATGTAAAAGCAAGTTTTTAATTTCGTTATAAGTCGCAACTAGATCTTTTAATAAATCGTATCGATATTGAAAATCTGTTTCTGTGGTATTATTTAACAAACCAAGCAATAACGTTTCTAATCCTCCTGTATTTACATTGAATGCATCACTAATCGCCTTAAACCCTATATTTAAATCACTTACGACATTATTTCTATCTATAGCATTTCTAAATTTTGCTCTTACTTCGGCTTCTGTTGTTATTTCTGCTGTTAAGAATGCTCTACTTACTTCAATATTAGGTAAGGCATCATATAACACTTCAAACTCATTATGCGCATTATAAATGGTGTCTTCCTGTGTGCCATTTATAATTTTCTCAGCATCTGCAGGATTTGCTAATAGCACTCTTAATTCTGATATTTGCTCATCACCTTGATTATCACAATCTATAGTATCACAATCATCTCCTTCTTTAACATAGGTTTCTAAATATAGAAGTACTACGTTACCGTTTAATGTTTTTGGTTCTAATAGTTGGAAACCTGTTTCTCCATCTAGGATATCATCTTCATTTCTTAATTCAATAAGCCTTTCACTCCCCAAATCTGAAAAATGCGGATATTTATAGACATCTACATACGGTTTAAAATGAGTAAAAACTTTTCCATCAAAATCTATTGATACATCTTTAATTCCATCTTGATTGTTTCTAAGCGTAATCAAATCTCCATCTGTAGTAACGCCCACTCCTTGACTAATTCC
>CAKZKZ010000272.1 GCA_937124495.1 uncultured Dokdonia sp.
GTAGTCGGTACGATATGAATACTAAACGGCACTTCTGTAATAGAAGGACCTGTCACATGTCGGATAGACTTGTCAAATTTGATGAGGTAATCACGCCCTTCGGGTGCTGGGTTATTGTGATCTACATACACCTGTATCCACAAATGATGATCACGGTCAAAGGCTAAGGATGCCAGGATATCATTTTTTTGAAGTGCAGGAACCGGATATTCTGTGATAGTGCCGTCCATCTCGATCTTTCCGACCTTAACACCGGTCTCTTCGGTAAACCACATACACGCTTCAGAAGGATCAGGAATCACAGCAATAGGTCTGCTGTTGGAGGTTGGGATGGTATATTCTTTTACGATTCCGTGTGGCGTTACGTTTAAGATCGCACTACTAAATAACTCCGTTCCCCACATCGTACCATTAGCACCAGCTGAAAGAAAAATAGGTAAAGACGAAAGATTATCTAGTTGAAAATGTTCCACGGTTTCGGTCGCGATATTAAATTTACCCACCGTACTCGTGCGCTTTCCTGTAAACCAAATATGTTTCCCATCGGCATCCAGGCCTATCCCGTGAGGTGCTACGTTAATAGGTGTTTTTGCGTCCTTAGTATATAGGTTGACATCTATTTCTTTGACGATACATCCATCAGAATCTAGTTGTGCAACGGTGCCTTTAAACTCTAACGATACCCAAAGATTCCCTTCTGTATCTAATAATAAGCCATGCGGACCGCTCTTTTTTGGCATCTCAAAATACGCAAGGATACTTCCTTGATAATCTAGTTTGGCCACCTTGTCCATATTTTGTCCCGTGACATAAATAAAGTTGGCGTCTATCACCAGTTCATGGGTAGAGCATTTTTCATCACTGGGCCAGTTGAGTGGATATTCTGTAATATTTCCAAGGGTTTTTATAGAGGTGGAAGCTGTGTGGTCGTGTTTCATGGTTGTTTTTCAGAGGATTATGTGTCCTTAAATGTAAGAATAAAACAAGATGTATCGTTTTTAAATGTTGGTTTTTATAGTTTCCGCTTTCGCGAAAATATATATTGGAGTTATGGGAAGTCGTAATATATAAATTATTGAAATTCATGTAGTTGTTTTAAATTAAATCCCACATATATAGAAAAATTGAAAGAAATATTCTACGAGAATGAAGACCTTAAAGTTCTAGATAAGTGATAGTAGTATACAAAACAAACCCTTCGAATATCAAGAGTTCCTTTAATTAAGAAATAACCACTATTTAATATATAAAAACTCCTGTTTGCCCAGGAGTTTTTTATGACATTTCTTTGACGTTTTAGATGTCCATTAAATGGACGGCACTTTAATGTATACTTTTTTATATATAGAATCCCCAACGACTTCGGTGAAAGAGAATGTATTACTAGTTTCTAACGTAATATTTTGTACAGGACCCGATGCTTCAAGCGTAAATGTATAATTGCCATCACCCAGATTCTCCCATGCGGCATTTGGATAATCTGTAAGCACGCGGGTGACATTATTAGGCGTTACCTGTACAGCATCGTCACTATAAAGTGTTCGACAGCTATCTGTAATGTCATCATAATTATAATCAGACCTGTCATAGAATCCATTTTCAAATACTTGAATTAGACTTAGCCGTTCACAGTCACTTACGATTTGTTCTTCATCATTAACAAATGCTCTATTAAGATCCCAAGTTCCAACAAGTAGATCTGTAGAAGTAGAATCATCATCACTGTTACAAGATATACAAGTAATCACCATTAAAAGTAAAGTTATTTTCTTCATTTTGAAAAGTTTATAGTTATGATCAAATAAAAGAAATAGAGGAAGGAAAAAAGATGTATCTCATTGATTTAACGGGTAATTAACCTTACGAGATGAAATTTATAATAAATTATCAAAAATTCAGAATCCGCTATTGGGATTATACTGTCGTTCTTGAAATTATGGGGAAAGGAAAAGAAAAGCGATCCGAAGATCGCTTAAAATCAATTAAGCAAGGATGATAATATATTCTACAGTAGTAAGTCCTCCATAAATAATTTTAGGATTCTCAATTTCGAATTTTTCAAATTGTTCTAACATAATAAAAGTTTTAAAGAATTAATAGAAAGTATAACGTAGAGAAATTAAAAATAGTGTAAAAATGAATACCGTTGTTAGTGGGTCATTTTATAGGAACTTGGGTTTTGAAGAAGGAAAAGAAAAGCGAACCGAAGTTCGCTTTTTAATTTAGCAAAGCTCTTGTCTACACTCATAGAAACAAGCACTAAATTCTTCTTTAGTTTGAAAATTTTGTGATCCACAAAAATCTATGCATACTGAGCAAAATAAACGAGAACCTCCCTGGATTAGCTTTTGTTCTTGTTTACTTAATGGTGAACCAACATTAGAAATGTTTTTTAACATAATAATAATTTTTATGATTAATAATACACCTAAGCTAATTAAAATATTTAATAATCAGATAGTTACGGTAAATCCGTAATTCAACTAAATAGATAGGATATGATACAAGAAAGAATAGGAAATTCGAACCGAAATTCGTTTTAAATATAAAAACGATTAATCAAAATAACAATTACGATTAATGCAAATTCCTTCAGTAATAACAAATCCATTAATCGTAATCCAACAATCAGAATCAAAAGTGCAAAGGCTAGGAATTCCCCATCCACCATTAATAGATTTTTGTTCAGCTTTACTTAAAACTGAACCTAAATTTGAAATTGATTTTAACATAGTAATAAAAAATTAAAAGGTTAATAATTAAATCTAAGTTACTTAAATTAATTGATAGTCAGAAAGTTACGGTAAATCCATAATTCATTAATACTGTAGGTATCGATGAAAATATTTGTAATCACATTATTAAATAATTTCCTTAGAGGTGATTATGATCACCATCTAATCAAGCTGTAGAATATGAGAAATAAAAAAAGCGAACCGAAACTCAATGACCATTAAACCTATTGTATTTGGCAATATCCCCACATACAAAAGAATTCTTCATATTCATAATAAGGTAACGAACTTAGAATAAGACAATCATCATGATGACTACAAGCCATACCCGTATTTCCTCCATTAATAGATTGTTGTTCAGTTTTGTTTAAAGCTTTTCCAAGATTTGAAATGTTTTTTAACATAATAATAAAATTTTAAGATTAATAATGAATAAATTTATGTAAATAAAATTCTGTAAATCAGGTGTTTGTATTTTGATTTATAAATCAGAAGAATTTTAATCTGTAGTTGTAACTAAAACACAAATTTCATTATCATCATTATGATTTTTATTCAAATGATTATTTCTATTTACTAATCTAAAGGCTAGCGAGGGCATACCGCGGTTCCTGAAATTAGACTCGAAGGAAATGGTTAGAAGTATTGGATTTTGAAGAAGGAAAAGAAATAAAGATCAAGCAAAAAAATAAGTTCACTATTATCTTCACCGAGAAGAAGTAGTGTTAGCATGTATCAACGTTGTTATTCGACTTGAAAACTGAACTTTCCAAAGATGGATTATCGTCTAAGAGAAATCTTGAAGTAGAGCGATTAGAAGAACGGTTTAATCATTACTTATAAAACTAATTGTAGAAATAATGAAAATACTGCTGACAAGATTTCGTAAAGCTCATTAGCAGTTTACATTAACGTTTAGCATTCATGACATGGAGGTTTATTTCTTATTTGCTGTTATAGAAAACATGTAGCAATCTTTTTAAAACACAAAAAACTCCTGAATACACAGGAGTTTTTAATCGTTCTATACTATTTATGTTATTAGCAAGCCGTTGAACACGCAGTTCTTGTTGCTAGACCTTGACACCCTTGAACATTAGAGCCTTCCTCGGCAAATTCAGGACCAAAGCCACCTTGTACTCTCGTAGCGTTAAGTTGTGAAATCGTATTCTTGTGTAAAGACAATGATTTTAGATTTTTCTTTTTCATCGTTATTTGTATTTATAAGATTAATAATACACTCAAGATAGCTAAAAATATTGATAGTCAATTAAGTACGTAAAAGCGTAGGTGTAAAAAGCAGGCTTTCCATTACCCTAACTGAGAAGAAGTCACGGTAACTAAAAAGAATAAAAAAAGCGACCCTAAGATCGCTTTAATTACCGTATGATTATTAATTGCCAGGTCCTGGCCCTATAGGTGTTGTAGGAAGAATACAGCAGTCTACATATTCTCCTGCTCTATTTACCAACCAATCATCAAGTCCTCTTTGTGGATTACAAGGAGTACTTCTTTTAACACAGCGGTTTTCTAAAGCACCTCCGTTAATCTTTTTTTGTTCAGCATTGTTTAGCGTTGTGCCAAATCTTGAAATCTTTTTTAGCATAATGTGTAACATTTTGATTAATAATAACTTAAGATACTATGTTTTGTAGCCTTTAAATTACACTTTAACAAATAAATAACTGATTAACAGTTATTTATGACCTTAGATTATATGTTTAGTTTTCATGACCAGAGTAGATATGTCCATTCGAGTGTCGTTGAGAACTTTCAACTAACAGATATTCATTAAACCTTACAGATTCAATGAAGTAGACATTTAAAATAAGGGATTTTTTTAAAGACCAACTAATAAA
>CAKZKZ010000273.1 GCA_937124495.1 uncultured Dokdonia sp.
CCATTACAAGCAAAACATCATTATGCACATTTTAACAATACACAAACACACACCTATTTATTTTCTATTAAAGAAAAGCTAAAACCCAGTGCCTACCATCATAAATTTATAGCGCAGCTACATCAAAAAGATAGCACACTCATTACGGGCAACATTCTTGTATCTATACAAAAAGATAGTTCTCAAAGAATGCCAGTAATAGGTCATTGGTATTATACGCGTGCTTCTATTAAAGAGCTACCCACTGCAAAAAATCCATATCAATTTGACTATGGTGCTTACTTGAGAAAAAAGCAAATCTACGGTCAGTTTTTTATAAAAAGCAACGAACTTTTAAAAGGAGGCCAGACAACAGAAAATAGTCGAGTACGTGCGTTACGCTTTCGCGAAAGCGTAATCTCCAGATTAAAAACAGCGCCTTTTTCAAGCGAACAATTAGCCATTATCCAAGCACTGCTATTAGGACAACGACAAGACATTGACACCTCCATAAGCACTCAATATGCAAACGCAGGAATGATGCACATATTAGCTGTCTCTGGTCTGCATGTAGGCATTCTATTGTTAATACTTCGTTTTGTAACACGCCCTATTTCAAATAGGAAACTTCGGTGGATACGATCTGGAGTGATTATAGGATTATTATGGTGTTTTGCTTTCATCACAGGATTATCTCCTTCGGTTTTACGGGCTGTTACCATGTTTAGTTTTTTAGAACTGGGGAATTGTTTAGGTGGTCAACGTTCTAGTCATGACGCCCTCTTATTCTCTGCATTTATGTTACTCATCATAGATCCTTCGCTATTGTATCAGGTAGGATTTCAATTAAGTTACCTCGCTGTGATTGCTATTTTATGGTTGCAACCATGGCTGTATGGTTTTTATAGACCAAAGTACTATGTAATCGATAAACTATGGGGAATTATTACCGTATCTATCGCTGCACAATTAGGGGTATTACCTTTGAGTTTATTTTACTTTCATCAATTTCCAGGATTGTTTTTAATCTCAAATGTGGTGGTACTTCCCTTTTTAGGGATCATATTATCCATCGGAATACTTGTAATAGGTCTTAGCTACTTTTCTATACTCCCAGATAATCTAGCTCTTGTGTACGGCAAAGTAATAGACGTATTAAATAATTTCATTGCTTGGATTGCCTCTAAAGAAACGTTTGTCATCGATCACATCTCGTTGTCACTCACTGATATGTTATTGGTATACCTACTACTCTTTTCTGTCTTATATGTCCTTAAAAAGTATCAGTACAAGAGATTGTTATTTTTCTTGGCAACGTTAACACTTATACTTAGTATACATAGCTATCAAAAGCGAAATGGAAATACTCCTCACTTAACCATTTTTCATAAAAACAAAGAGACACTGATAGGTCTATATACTTCAGATACTTTAGTGATATATACAGATCAAACAATCGATGATTATGAAAAAGACAGTCGCATAGAAGCCTATCAAAACAATTTTATGCTAGACACTGTTTACCAACGTAACCTACAAAATTACTTTAGTATACAGCATAAAAAAACGCTTGTTATTGACAGTCTTGGCGTATACAAGATTAAGGAAATTCAACCAGATTATATTCTATTACGGCAATCACCAGATATACATCTAGAACGTCTTATATCTATATACCCTAATGCTACCATCATCGCAGATGGGTCTAATTATAAAAGTGACATCACACGTTGGAAAGCAACCTGTCTACAACTAAAAATCCCTTTCCATAGCACGTATGAAAAGGGATTTTTTATGATTAAATAAATCCTTTATAATTCTTCTCCCTCTGAGAGAGGGCTAAGCTGAGGGACTATTTTCCAAACGTGTATTCAAAACCATCTTGATAGGCTTGCCATTTTTCTTGTGTCGTCAGATCTTTATAATCATCATTTGCAATCATCTTAAGATAGATTTCTAATTGACGAGGTGTTTTATACCCTACAACAGGCTGTATGTAAGCTCCTTTTTCATCAAAGAAGACAATACTAGGATAGCCTCTTAGCTTCATAGCTTGTGTAAACTCATGAGGACTATTACGTCCTCTACGGCTAGGATCATGCCCAGGATTGGTGTATACATTATCTAAATAGTTGATCTCTTCTGTACCTTCTGCATTAAACTTTACGGCATAATAATTTTCATTAATAAAATCGGCTACTTCTTTGTTGCCAAATGTATTTCGATCCAATAATTTACAGGGACCACACCAAGTGGTGTACGCATCTACGATAATCTTTTTCGGATTCTTTTCTTGTGCTGCTAATGCCTCATCAAAGGTCATCCAATTGATTTCTTGTGCTGATAGTGAACCTACAAAAAGTAAGACACATATATAAAGTAGTTTTTTCATGGATTTAAAAATTTTAGGTCGTCCGACAATCTATTTCATTACAGTTAGTAAGGTTCAAGTATACGCTTTCGTACTTCGATAAACTCAGTATAAACTTCACTTACGTGAAAGCATGCCATACATCTATCCAATCTGGGCTCATGCATCTTCTGCATTTTTTATGTCTACTTGTTTACTAATCCCTTACAAACAAAAAACGTTCCAAGATAAGGAACGTTTTTTGAAAATGTATATTTCAATAAAAGATTAACGGATACCGTGCATCATTCGTAACAATGTTTTATTAAGAAGTAACATCACAACACCTGCCGCTAATGGCACTACTGTAAAGATTAAGAAGAAGGTACTCATACCATATTCTTCTACAATTGGATCAATATAACTACCTGTCACACCAGCTAATGTATTTGCTATAAAGTTTGCAACAAACCATACTCCAAACATCAACCCTACAAGTTTTACTGGGGCTAGTTTACTCACATAAGATAAACCTACCGGAGAGACACATAATTCTCCCATGGTGTGGAAATAATACGCAAGAATTAAAAAGACCATACTTACAGAAGCTGTTTTTGCTCCTAATGGAATTCCCATAGATCCAAAAGCAAGGATACCAAATCCTATACCTAATAGAATTAACCCTATAGCAAATTTCACAGGGCCTGTAGGATTGTATTTACTTTGCCATATTTTAGAAAATAAAGGTGCAAAAGCAATAATAAAGAAGGAGTTTAAAATTCCAAACCAAGAAGCTTTTACCTCAGTTGCTTCTTTAGAGAACTCAACATATAGCATCCATATTACAATAGCCCAGATAATAGCAAAACTAGTTCCTAATAAAAGATTTGACAAAGAATACTTTTTAAAGGTTTGCTTAAATAATAATAGTAATACCCATGTAATTATTGCCAATGGAACTACTGTCAATAGTGTATTAATTATTTTAAATGTTGTAGCTGCAGAGCCATCAAGAGCTCTATCAGTATAATCTGCTGCAAAGATGGTCATAGAACCTCCTGCCTGTTCAAAGGCCCACCAGAAGAAAACAGTAAAGAACGCAAATACTCCAATAACAACAAGTCGATCACTCGTGACTTTAGATTTTTTAGCATCATCCATCACTTCTTCGATAGCTTCTTGTGCATCTTCTATAGAGTCTTCTATAGCATCATCAAAATCTTCTGCATTCTTTGGAGATAATCCTATTTTGCCAAATATTTTTTGAGCAAAATAAAATTGCAACATTCCAAAGAACATAAAGATTCCAGCAAGTCCAAAGCCATAATGCCATCCTACACTTTCTCCTATATATCCACATAATAAAATACCTAAAAAAGCACCTGCATTAATTCCCATATAGAAAATGGTATATCCAGCATCTTTTTCTTTTCCTTGTGTTTTATAAAGTTGTCCTACCATAGAAGAAATATTCGGCTTAAATAAACCATTTCCAATAATAAGCAATCCTAAACCTGCATAAAAGAATGAACCTGTAATCACCTCAAGCGCCATAGAAGCATGACCTAAGGTCATTAATAAAGCTCCTAAAATAACAGCTTTTCGATACCCCATAATCTTATCGGCAATAAGTCCTCCAAAAATTGGAGTTATATAAACCAATCCTGTATACCATCCATATAATAATAGAGCTTCTGACCGTTCCCATCCCCAGCCACCATCTAAGACAGCTGAAACCAAAACTAAAACTACTAATGCACGCATTCCATAATAGGAAAAACGCTCCCACATTTCTGTAAAGAACAGTACAAACAATCCTGAAGGATGTCCTAACACTGTCTTTTGGTTGGTTTCAGAACCTCCAAATTTAAATTCCATAGTATAAGTATTAATTAATAATTAGGTTGTATAATAGTTGGTTATAATTTCTCTTTGATAAAATTTGTCATCATCGTGTATAAATGATAGCGTGTATTACCTCCATAAATACCATGATTTTTATCAGGGTAGTTAAAGTAGGTGAACTGCTTATTTGCTTGTACCAATGCTTCTACAAGACGTGTAGAGTTTTGCACATGCACATTATCATCTGCACTACCATGAACAAGGAGTAAATCTCCTTTAAGTTTTTGAACATGGCTCAATGGAGAGTTACGATCATATCCCGTTGGATTTGCTTGAGGTGTCTGCATATACCGTTCTGTCTACACGGTATCATAAAAACGCCAAGATTTTACCGGGGCACCTGCAATGGCCATTTT
>CAKZKZ010000274.1 GCA_937124495.1 uncultured Dokdonia sp.
ATATAGACCAACTTAAAGACTTAGGGAAAGAAATTCGGAAAATATCTCATGATCTTAACAATGAGGGGTTTACTCAAGGTTCTTTATATCCAGATGTACTTAAGAAATTGATGAAAGATCAACTAGAGCCACAACAAGTGACCTATGAGTTTTTGTATGATCAAGCCATTAATTGGGAGTTAATCTCCAATCCTAAAAAAGTACATGTCTATCGTATCATTCAAGAATGCCTCATGAACATTAATAAACACGCCAATGCAAAACATATCACGGTCACTTTTAAAAGTAAAGATGCTAACGTAGAACTTATTATAGAAGATGATGGTGTTGGGATGGATGCTGGTGGAAAAGCAAAATCGGGTATTGGTATGAAAAATATTAAATCTAGAGTGGCACAAATAGCAGGATCTTATAAAATAATTAGTAAAATTAACTTAGGAACTCAAATCCAAATTCTATTTAATTAAAAAATTTAGTATCTTGTTGTCACTAAATAAATGTTAGTAAAACACTTTCCCTATAAAGTTTGAGATTAGCAACTTACGATATTTAGTATTCCATAAAATAATCGTAAACTATGAAAAAGAAACTTAAAGTCTTAATGGTAGATGATCATCCAATGATCTTGGAAGGGTATAAGAACACATTATCAGATTTTTGTGAAGAGAATTATAAAGTAGAAATAGAGACAGCATCTAATTGTGATGAAGCTATTGCTCTTATTGATAAGACCCCCAAGTCAAAATCATACGATCTTGCCATGATCGATGTACAACTGCCTATTGCAACTAATGATGTAGGTATTACATCTGGAGAAGGTATTGCTCAATACCTCAAGAAAAAATTTACAAGAGCAAAAGTGATCATCCTTACCATGCATAATGAGAGTACAAGGATTCATAATATATTAGAAAAAGTAAACCCTCAAGGGCTACTTATAAAAACAGATATTTCCTTTTCAGAGCTTAATCATGCATTTGAACAAGTGTTGAGTCAAAAAATATATTATAGTAGCACCGTAAATGATCATTTACGTAAAATGGTAACCAATGATGTCTCTGTAGATCAGATTAACCTTCAGATTCTATATCATCTCTCCAGAGGAGTGCGTACCAAAAACTTAACAAATCACATTAATCTTTCTTTGAGCGCTATCGAAAAGCGTAAAAATCAGTTAAAAGAAAAATTACACGTAAAATCAGAAAGTGATGAACGTTTAATAGAAGAAGCTCGTTTAAGAGGTCTTATATAATGTGCTAAATAATATGTGATTACCTCAAGAATGTTTCTTGAGTTTATATCATACTATAAAAATACATCTAGATGTTATTCCCTGTAATAATCTCTTGGTGTATTTTTTTTGTTCACACTATTTATAATTGTAGGTTTCTCTATTCTCTATTCTCTATTCTCTATTCTCTATTCTCTATTCTCTATTCTCTATTCTCTATTCTCTATTCTCTATTCGAGTATTATGCGCTTTCGCGAAAGCAAAAATGACTGAAATATAATTCCTACAAATGAGCAAAAAAATACGGTTACATGTGCAAACTAGAAGGTGTAATTATCTGAAATAGCTATAAATGCATGAAATTACGGGAAAACCGTAAAATTTTTGACAGCATACCCGAAGAAATATTCGGAAGGGCTTCTTAAATTAGATAACAGATAAGGAGAAGTATATAATACTTTGCTAAGTACATAAAATATACATTTTCAATCTACTAGTAAATAGTACGCATAGTATGTATTGAAAGTAACAATTGTTGGTTTTGAGTGTTCAAGTAGCTTATTTAATATATTGAAATAGATTAAGAGAGTTTAGGGGCTTGTCGTCTATTCAATTATTATAAAAAACCAATCTTCCCCCAGCTTTAGAATAGCCCTCGACTTGAGGGCTATTTAAAGCTATTTTAATTTCCAATTATATCAATAAGTATAAATAGTTGCTATTCCATGTAAGGTTTAGTAAACATTTTATATGCGTCATATCTTTTTTAGATATACAAATGTATACCCACAAAGAATTTTTAAGAGTTATCTTTTTTGCGGAACAGATTTAAATATAAAAGAGTTTTATTTTTTATAAACGACACCATTCTTCATGACAAAAGTAACGGTTGTCATGGTAGAAATATCTTTGATAGGGTTTCCATCTACGGCAATAATATCAGCTAGATAGCCTTCTTTTAGCTCTCCTAATTGCCCTTCCATATCCAGGACTTTTGCATTTGTGATGGTGGCAGATTGAATAGAAAACATTTCTGACCATCCAGTTTCTACCATATAGATAAATTCTTTGGCATTTTCTCCATGGGGAAATACACCCGCATCTGTTCCAAAAGCAATATTAACACCTTCTTCTGCAACCATTTTCATGGTTTGACGTATCCCAGCGTCTACCTTCATGATTTTAGGGATAATAATAGCAGGATAATAGCCCGGAATATCTGCTTGTTGTCTTACATAGCGACCTGCAGATAATGTGGGTACTAGGTAGGTATTATATTGTTTCATAAGAGAAGCGGTCTCTCTATCCATTAAAGAACCGTGCTCAATGGTAGTGACACCCCCTTTTATGGCACGTTGCATTCCTTCTATTCCATGGGCATGTGCAGCAACGCTCATTCCGTATTCCTTAGCTGTTTTTACAATTTCATTAACCTCTTCTTGAGTAAATTGAGGGTTCACTCCATTTTTACTAACACTTAAAACACCTCCGGTAGCAGTGATTTTAATCAAATCAGCTCCATTTTTATACCGTTGGCGAACGGCTTTACGAGCATCTTCAGGACTATTAATAACCCCTTCTGCTGGTCCTGGATCTCCCATGAGATCTTTTTTGTATCCATTGGTGGGATCTGCATGACCGCCAGTAGTACCTATGGCTTTCTCTGCAGTAAAAATACGAGGCCCCGCTACGGTTCCTTTTTTAATGGCATTACGCAGTGATACGTTTACGCCACTTCCTCCTAAGTCTCTTACAGTCGTAAATCCAGCCATTAAGGTGCGCTTTGCAATCTCTGAAGATGTAAAAGCAACATCTGCTTCATTTTTTGTAAAAGGTTCGATATATCGAGTAGGGCTCGTTTCTCCTTCAATATGCACATGCATATCTATAAGACCTGGCATCACTGTTTTTGAAGTAAGGTCAACAACCGTTTGATTATTTTTTGGAGATGTGTATCCCTTGACGATAGATATAATCTTATTTCCTTGTACCGTAATCGTACGCTCGTTGAGAACAGTACCATTTTCAGTATCTATAAGACTACCACAATGTAAAAGCGTAGTCTCTTGTGCAAAACAAGTGATACTTATAAAAAGTATAAATAGAAATAAGGTAATCTTTTTCATAATATTAGATTTTAGTTCATATCTTCTTTTTCCCAA
>CAKZKZ010000275.1 GCA_937124495.1 uncultured Dokdonia sp.
AGAAAATCTCGTTAATCAGTCCTGATTATTTATAAACAGTTTGTTTATAAAGCCCCTATAGTGGTCAAACTTATCAACAAAGTGCAATAAAGTGGTAAAATGTGCAGTTTTTTCTTATATATTTGATTGATAATCCCGATTTCTTAGAAAATATAGTGCTTAATTTAATTGGAACATACGAATGTAAAATTGATGCTAAAGGTAGGCTGATGCTGCCTCAAGCGTTCAAAAAGCAGTTAGCATCTGTCCTTCAGGATGGTTTTGTGCTGAAGCGTGCTGTGTTTCAAAAATGCCTAGAATTATATCCTATGGCAGAATGGAACGCATTATCACAAAAAGTAAATAAGCTTAATAGGTTCAATAAAAAGAATGATGAATTTATACGTCGTTTCAATGCAGGCGTCAAGCTTGTAGAGATGGATAGTTCAGGTCGGATTCTTATTTCTAAAGACTTGCATGCGTTTGCGCAAACCAAAAAAGAAATAGTGGTTAATGCAGCGATCAATGTGTTGGAAATATGGGATAAAGATTTGTATGAAAAAGCAATCGATGAAGCATCATTGGATTTTGCAGATTTAGCAGAAGAAGTAATGGGAGATCAAAATGAAGAGCCAGATGGAATATCATAACCCAGTATTACTCCATGAGACAGTAGAAGGACTCAATATAAAACCTGATGGAGTGTATGTTGATGTCACTTTTGGAGGAGGAGGCCACTCTCGAGAAATTTTAAAAAGACTTGGAGAAGGGGGGAGATTGTACGCATTTGATCAAGATCAAGATGCGCAGCAAAATAGTATTGATGATGATCGGTTTAAGCTTATTCCTGAAAATTTCAGATATATCAAACGATTTTTACGTTTTCACGGTGTGAAAAAAGTAGATGGTATTCTAGGTGATTTTGGGGTTTCTTCTCATCAGTTTGATGTTGCAGAAAGAGGTTTCTCTACGCGATTTGAAAGTGATCTTGATATGCGTATGAATCAGAATGATACGCTCTCTGCATATCATGTGGTAAATAAATACGAAGAGGAAGCATTGCGAGATGTTCTTTTGCAATATGGAGAGTTGCGTAGTGCGCCTAAAATTGCAAGAACAATTATAGAGGCGCGAGAAGAAGCGCCTATCAAAACTAGTGAACAATTTAAAAAGATATTAAATCCGTTTTTGCCAAAACATAGAGAACATAAGGTTTTAGCTCAGGTGTATCAGGCAATACGTATTGAGGTGAATCAAGAAATAGAAGTATTAAAAGAATTCTTGATGCAGACAGAAGCATTGTTAGAAACTGGTGGGCGTTTGAGTTTGATCTCATATCATTCATTGGAAGATAGGCTTGTAAAGCGTTACATCAGGAATGGGTTGTTTGAAGGGGAACCAGAAAAAGATATGTACGGCAATTTTGAAGTGCCCTTTAAAAAAGTAGGAAAGCTTATTGTTCCAGATCATAAAGAGATAAAAGAAAATAATAGAGCACGAAGTGCAAAACTGCGTATAGCGGAATGTCTGTAAGATGAAAAAAAAAATAAATAACATACTCAAAGGGAAGTTTCTGGTGGACGAGGAAGCTTTTAAAAATTGGCGTATGATTATTTTTCTTTCAGTATTAGCGCTCATCATGATTGGTAGTTCGCACCGTGCAGATGAAAAAGTACACGAGATCGCAAGACTCAAAGAAAAAGTGCAAGAGTTGCGAAGTGAATCTGTGGATGCACGCTTGAAGCTCTGGAAAATAAAAATAGAAAGTAATGTGGCTCGTAAAATGGAGCCGAGAGGAATCGAACCATCCACCACGCCGCCTCAAAAAATAAAAGTTAAAACAAAGCAAGAATAGTTCTCTATATGGCAACCAACGAGAAGAACATATTAAACCGATTGTATTTTGTGGCAGGATGTATGTTCATCTTCGCTCTTCTTGTGACGTATAAATTAGTCAGTATTCAGTTTGTTGAAGGAGCTAAGTATAGAGAAATGGCTACCACTGCTACAGAAAAGATGGTGACGATTCCAGCAACACGAGGAAATCTATATGCGGGAGATGGGAGTCTGTTAGCAACATCAGTTATTAAATATGATGTGAGATGGGATGCGGTGTCTCCGTCTGATACTCATTTTAATGAGCATGTATTGGGACTTAGTAAAGGATTAGCTGATCTTTTAGGGAAATCTGAATCTTATTATCAAGAACGTCTTCGCAAAGCACGTGCTACCAAAAACAGATACTTGTTTGTTGCGCGTAACCTCAGTTATAGTGAGTATGTGCAGATAAAATCGTTACCGCTCTTTAATAAAGGACAGTTTAAAGGCGGTATCATTATAGAAGAACATACAGAAAGGGAGCATCCATTAGATAAAATGGCAGAACGTACCGTTGGGTATGAACGTAAAGATGATAGCGGGTATTATACACGTGTAGGTCTTGAGGGTGCATATGGACATTATTTAAGAGGGAAAGAAGGGCGTCGTTTGAAACAAAAAATAGCTAAAGGAGAATGGAAACCTATAGGTGTTGGAAATATTGTAGAGCCTCGTGATGGCTATGATGTGATTTCAACTATCGATGTTAATATTCAGGATATAGCACATAATGCGTTATTGACAAGTTTAGAAAAATTCAAAGCAGATCATGGATGTGTCGTTGTGATGGAAACCGCAACGGGTGAGATTAAAGCGATCTCTAACCTTGGGCGTACTTCAGAAGGAAAATATTATGAACGCCTTAATTATGCGGTAGGGGAATCTCATGAGCCTGGAAGTACCTTTAAATTAATGGCGATGGTAGCGGCACTAGAAGACAAAGCGATTGATACCAGTCAGGTCATCGATACAGAAAACGGTCGTGTTAAATTTTATGATCGTACAGCGATAGATTCTAAGCGTGGAGGATATGGAAAAGTAAGTGTTGCTAAAGCTTTTGAGCTAAGTAGTAATACCGCTTTCGCGAAAATGATTAATGAACCTTATGCACAAAACCCTGAACGTTTTGTGAAGCGACTCTTTAATATGGGACTTAATGAAAAGTTAGGACTTGAGATTAAAGGAGAGGGGAAACCGAAATTTCCATACCCAGGAGATGATGATTGGTACGGTACCACATTACCGTGGATGGCTTTTGGTTATGGAGTGCAGCTTACACCCTTACAAACACTCACGTTTTATAATGCTATTGCAAATGATGGGGAAATGGTAAAACCTCGATTCATTAAAAAAGTAAAAGAATGGGATGTCACCGTAGAGACTTTTGAGAAAGAAGTCATCAATCCTCGTATCGCATCACAATCTACCATAAATGCAGTAAAAGCCATGATGGAAAATACAGTACGTCGCGGTACTGCAAAAAATATTTATAGTCCAGACTTTTCTATGGCAGGAAAAACAGGGACGTGTCAGAC
>CAKZKZ010000276.1 GCA_937124495.1 uncultured Dokdonia sp.
AAGACGCCAGAGGTTGGCATGATACACTATCAAAGACTAGAGTCATTAGTGTTAAATAATACACCTGTAACATAAAAGTGACTTACTCTTCTACTATATATACACTATGAACGATATGAAGTCAAAAATCTCTTTAACTCCATTAATTATATTTATTGGTATTCTTATACTCATTATTGGGAGTCGAGAATGGACAACCCGAATATTGGTAGCTCAAGATATTACTTCATATAGTGCGCATCATTTATTCTCTACAGGAGTAAATATTCTTATGAGCGTAATAGCGTATCTATTTATTAGAAAGTATCAATTACAATCACTTGCTGGTATCCAGAAAAGAAAAGTTACTCATGCTTGGCTACTTCTATATCCTGTATATCTTATTCTTATTAATGCATTATTTATGGATGAAATCCCAACAGATCATCTATTTATGAATACAGTAATCTTACTTATATACTGTATCAGCATTGGGTATTCTGAAGAACTAAGCTTACGCGGGTTTATGCAATCTTATCTTATAAAAGCGTATGGTCATTCGAAGAAAGGAATCGTCTTTGCTGTATTTAGTGCAGGGTTTGTTTTTGGATTATTACATTTATTAAAATTTGACAAAGGGCTTTATGGAGAGATTTCCCAAGTATTCTTTGCTTTATTTATAGGAGTGTTATTTGGTGCTCTTTTATTGCGTACAAAACGATTATATCCACTTATTATACTCCACAATCTCATTGACTTTGTTGCAAAACTAGATGGCATGGGGGTTTCAACAACAATCGGAGGTATTACCAAACAACCTACATCGTTATCAAGTGCTATTGTAACCACGCTTGTGGTATTACCCTGTCTCATTTTTGGAATTTTAATGTTACGTAAAGTATCCGTAGAAGAACTATAAAAAGTATTATAACTATAGTTAATAGTTAAAAAAACATAAATTTAATACATAGAATTACAATGTATTGTATTTTTATGTATATTTGAACTATGTATTCAAGAGAACTCCTAAAAGGAACATTATCTGTTATTATCTTAAAACTCTTATCTGAGCATACTAAAATGTATGGATATGAGATCTTTAAACTTGTAAAAGAACGATCTGATGAAAAAATAGTACTCAAAGATGGATCGTTGTATCCAGCTTTGCAAAAAATGAATAAAGACGGACTTATCACTTTTGAAGAAGTATATATTGGTAAACGTGTTCGTAAATATTATTACTTAACTCCAGAAGGTGAAAAGGCAAAGATTGACCACATAAAAGAACTGAAGGATTTTATGAAAACACTTGATAAAATTATTTTTAATCAACTGAGTCCTTTATGAAATTAACGTCTAAACAGGAGGATATTATTAAAGCCTCTGTTAAAAATAAAGGGATACAATTACCATCTTTACAAGACGACCTTATAGATCATTTATGTTGTGTAGTAGAAAGCGAGCTTGGTAAAGGGAAAGAGTTTGATCAGCTTCTTCAGGAAGCTATTAAAGATATTGCCCCAAATGGATTAAAAGACATACAACGTCAAACATTATTTTTATTAAACACTAAACGTATTATTATTATGAAAAAGTTAATGTACACAATTGGATTTTTAGGAGCCATCTCTTTAACAGCAGGAGTTGTCTTTAAACTATTTTGGTATCCTGGAGCAAATATTCTTTTTACAATAGGTCTTGTTACGCTATTACTAGTATTTATTCCTTTAGTAGCATTTGATCGTTATAAAGTAGCGGTCTCTAAAGCAATTTCTATTCGATTGAAAATAGTTTTAGGAGCTATAGCTGCAGTAATTGCAGGATTATCTGGAATTTTTAAGATACTGCATCTACAAGGAGCTGATACATTATTAGGAACAGCTGCTATCGTATTTGCATTTGGATTTTTACCATTCTTATTCTTTACGATGTATAAAAAATCTATTTCTTAAAACAATTTATAATTCGCTAAGAGCGAAAGATAATTCTTGTGTATCTAGCGTATCACAACCATCATCTAGACGGCCTACAGTAATCGTTTCTGTAATTACGGTTTGAAATCCTGTTAGCTCAACGATTAATACATACGAACCTTCTCGCTCAATAACTCCTTGATAGGTACCTGGGGATGTAGATACTTCAGAAAGAACTTCTTCAAAAGTATTACTTTCTCTAGCAGTTATAGTAACTCCTGATAAGGGTGCTCCTGAACCATCATTTGTTACACGAACTTCAAAACCAGCAAGAGCTATTTCAGGGCATATGACTCCTTGGTCTCCATCTCCATTATCATCACCTCCACATGACACTAAAAAAGCACAACAAATAACCGCAAATAAGATTCTCATAACTTTAATTTTTGCTAATATAATAGTTTCGATAACACTTTATAAAATAAACAACTTAAAAATAAGTAACTTTAGTATCTACTATAATTTTACACAAAGCATCTCCATTTTTATGAAATCATTTTTATACTTGTTTAGTTTATTTTTTATCCTCTCCTGTCAAAAGAAAACAACTCCAGACTTACCTAAAGGAACGTTTGATTATCTGATAGGAAATTGGGAACGAACCAATGAACAGGATGGAAAAAAGACATTTGAAACCTGGGAACGATTTGAAGAAAACAAGTATAAAGGAATAGGATATACATTGCAAAAAAAAGATACGATCTGGAAAGAGGAGATGCAATTAATAAAACGAGATACGATCTGGTTATTAGAAATACAAAGTGCTAAAGAGCCTATGGTTTCTTTTAAAATACTCAAAAAAACAGCTTCTACATTTTTAGCTCACAATCCTACTAATGAATTCCCAACTCATATACAGTATCGTTATTTTGATGATACAATAACTGCCATCGTTTCTTCTGATGAAATGGAAATTCCATTTATTTACTGGCGAGTTGAAGAATAAAGCTAAGCGTACTGACTAATTCTTATATAGCATATAAAATAGGCTTTACCTATTGGGATACGCTTAAAAGTAGATTATTTTTGAGGACTTAAAAAAACAAACAATCATCCTAATGCGTTATATCATCTTATTTTCATGTATTCTTATGTCTCTACTATCCTGTAAAGAACAGTCGCAACATATTCCAGAAATACATGATTTATATACAGATTATAAAGGACCTGAAAACAAAAGCTTATGGTTGGATTATACGAAGGATGTCACCACGTTTAAAATTTGGTCTCCAGTAGCAACAAAAGTACAAGTTCATTTATATAAAAACGGTCATGATGGAAAACCATATAAAACCCATCAACTAGAACCATCTACAAATGGAAAGTGGACAAAAACGCTCAAAGGTGATTATGATGGTACGTATTATACGTATCAAATACATGTGGATGGAGCATGGTTAAAAGAGACACCTGGTGTGTATGCCAAAGCTGTAGGCGCAAATGGCAATAGAGCGATGGTCTTGGATCTAGAACGCACAAATCCCAAAGGATGGGCAACAGATAAAAGGCCTTCTCTAAAAAGCCCAAATGATGCTGTTATTTACGAACTCCATATACGAGATATGACTATACATCCGCAATCAGGTTCGTCTATGCCAGGTCCATACCTAGGATTGGTAGAACGGGGACCAGAAGGACCAAATGGCAAAGCCCCTGGTTTTGTTCACATGCGTTT
>CAKZKZ010000277.1 GCA_937124495.1 uncultured Dokdonia sp.
AAGATTACTCCAAAAGGAGAATCAGACCCTACACCTGAAGAAAAATTACTTCGTGCAATCTTTGGAGATAAAGCAGGAGATGTAAAAGATGCATCTCTTAAAGCTTCTCCTTCTTTACACGGTGTTGTAATTAACAAAAAGTTATTTGCAAGAGCAATAAAAGATAAGCGTAAGAGAGCAAAAGATAAAGAAGATATCGCTATACTTGAAACTGAGTATGATGTGAAGTTTGATGAATTACAAGTAACATTAATTGAAAAATTATTTAAGCTTGTAAATGGTAAAACAGCACAAGGTGTTATGAATGACCTTGGGGAAGAAGTACTTCCAAAAGGAAAGAAATATACACTTAAGATGTTAAACTCTGTAGAAGACTACACGCACCTTACACAAGGTACATGGACAACAGATACAGATACCAACGTTCTTATTGCAGATTTACTTCACAATTATAAGATTAAAGAAAATGATCTTCAAGGAAATCTTCGTCGTGAGAAATTTACAATCTCAGTAGGAGATGAACTTCCTTCAGGAATTATCAAACTAGCTAAAGTTTATATTGCTAAAAAACGTAAACTTAAAGTAGGTGATAAGATGGCAGGACGTCACGGTAACAAAGGTATTGTTGCTCGTATAGTTCGTCAAGAAGATATGCCTTTCTTAGAAGACGGAACACCAGTAGATATTGTATTGAATCCATTAGGAGTACCTTCTCGTATGAATATCGGACAGATATATGAGACTGTACTTGGATGGGCAGGTCAAAAATTAGGTAAAACATATGCGACACCAATTTTTGATGGAGCTAGCCTTGATGAGATCAATGCCTTAACAGATGAAGCAGGAATTCCACGTTTTGGACATACATACTTATATGACGGAGGTACAGGAGATCGTTTTGATCAGCCAGCAACCGTAGGTGTGATTTATATGTTAAAACTAGGACATATGGTAGATGATAAGATGCACGCGCGTTCTATTGGACCATACTCACTTATTACGCAGCAACCTCTTGGAGGTAAGGCGCAATTTGGAGGTCAGCGTTTTGGAGAGATGGAAGTATGGGCACTTGAGGCCTATGGAGCATCAAGTACATTACGTGAAATCCTAACAGTGAAGTCTGATGATGTAATCGGTAGAGCAAAAACATACGAAAGTATCGTAAAAGGAGAACCTATGCCAGAGCCAGGTTTACCAGAATCGTTCAACGTATTGATGCATGAACTTAAAGGACTAGGACTAGACATTCGTCTGGAAGAGTAGTTTGATATACCCTATAGCGGAAGTGTATTCTTAATGAGTACGCTTTCGCGAAAGCGGATCATCAAACAACACAATTTTAATTAATTCGACATACATTGAATTATGGCAAGAAATAATGATAATGCAACTCAAAAAAGCTTTAACAAGATCTCTATAGGTCTTGCTTCTCCAGAGTCTATCTTGGGAGCTTCAAAAGGTGAAGTTTTAAAGCCAGAAACTATCAACTATCGTACGCACAAACCAGAGCGTGACGGGTTGTTCTGTGAGCGTAGGTTGGGTCCTGTAAAGGATTATGAGTGTGCGTGGGGAAAATATAAAAGAAGACGCTACAAAGGAAGCGTATGTGACCGTTGTGGAGTAGAGGTAACTGAGAAAAAAGTACGTCGTGATCGTGTAGGACACATTAGTCTTGTTGTTCCTGTAGCACATATCTGGTATTTTAGAAGTTTACCAAACAAAATAGGATATTTATTAGGGCTTCCTTCTAAGAAGCTCGATATGATTATCTATTATGAGCGTTATGTCGTAATCCAACCAGGTATTGCAACAAACGAAGAAGGTGAGCCATTACAAAAAATGGACTTCCTTACGGAAGAAGAGTACCTTAATATATTAGACGCATTACCACAAGAGAATTTATATCTTGATGATACAGACCCTAACAAATTCATCGCAAAGATGGGGGCAGAGTGTCTTATTGAATTATTAAGACGTATCGATTTAGATAGTCTTTCTTATGATTTACGTCACAAAGCAAATAACGAAACGTCAAAACAACGTAAAACAGAAGCACTTAAACGTCTTCAGGTTGTAGAAGCATTACGTGATGCAAATAAAAATCGCGAGAATCTTCCAGAGTGGATGATTATGAAAGTAGTTCCGGTAATTCCACCAGAATTACGTCCATTAGTACCACTAGATGGAGGACGTTTTGCGACTTCAGATTTAAATGACTTATATCGTCGTGTAATTATACGTAACAACCGTTTGAAGCGTTTGATGGAAATCAAAGCTCCTGAGGTAATTTTACGTAATGAAAAGCGTATGCTACAGGAATCTGTAGATTCACTTTTTGATAACACGCGTAAATCATCTGCAGTAAAAACAGATAGTAACAGACCTCTTAAATCACTTTCAGATTCATTAAAAGGAAAGCAAGGACGTTTCCGTCAAAACTTACTTGGTAAGCGTGTTGATTACTCTGCACGTTCGGTAATTGTTGTTGGACCAGAACTTAAATTATTTGAGTGTGGTATTCCTAAAGGAATGGCAGCTGAGCTTTATAAGCCTTTTGTGATTCGTAAATTGATTGAAAGAGGAATTGTAAAGACAGTAAAATCTGCAAAGAAAATTATAGATAAGAAAGAGCCTGTAGTTTGGGATATTCTGGAAAATGTTCTTAAAGGACATCCAGTACTTCTTAACCGTGCTCCTACGCTTCACCGTTTAGGTATACAAGCATTTCAACCTAAACTTATTGAAGGAAAAGCAATACAATTACACCCATTGGTATGTACAGCATTTAATGCCGATTTTGATGGAGATCAAATGGCGGTACACTTACCATTAGGACCAGAAGCTATATTAGAATGTCAATTATTAATGTTAGCTTCTCATAATATCTTAAACCCTGCAAACGGAGCACCAGTAACGGTACCGTCTCAGGATATGGTATTAGGTCTTTACTATATGACAAAGGCCAGAAAATCGACTCCTGAATTTCATGTAAAAGGAGAAGGAATTACATTCTATTCTGCAGAAGAAGTAACAATTGCTTACAATGAGAAACGCGTAGATATTAACGCGATGATCAAAGTACGTGCGTTAGATCATAATGAAGAAGGAGAGCTTACATACCAAGTAATAGATACAACGGTAGGTCGTGTATTATTTAATGAAGCTGTACCAGAAGTAGCAGGTTTTATTAATGAAGTATTGACTAAGAAATCATTACGTGATATTATTGGTGAGATATTAAAAGTGACAAGTGTACCTGAAACAGCAGAATTCTTAGATCTTATCAAAACGATGGGATACGGATATGCATTCCGTGGAGGATTATCATTCTCACTTGGAGATATCATTATTCCAGCAGAAAAGCACACAATGATTGCTGAAGCAAACGATCAAGTAGATGTAATTAAAGGATCTTATAATATGGGTCTTATTACAAATACAGAACGTTACAACCAAGTAATTGATGTTTGGACTTCTACAAATGCTACGCTTACAGAATTATCTATGAAGCGTATCCGTGAAGATCAACAAGGATTTAACTCTGTATATATGATGCTTGATTCTGGAGCTCGTGGATCTAAAGAGCAGATTCGTCAGCTTACAGGTATGCGTGGTCTGATGGCAAAGCCTAAGAAATCTAACGATGGAGGAGGAGCTATTATTGAAAACCCGATTCTTTCTAACTTTAAAGAAGGACTTTCAATTCTTGAATACTTTATATCTACACACGGTGCACGTAAAGGACTTGCAGATACAGCTCTTAAAACAGCAGATGCAGGATACTTAACACGTCGTTTAGTAGATGTTTCACAAGATGTTATTATTAACAGTACAG
>CAKZKZ010000278.1 GCA_937124495.1 uncultured Dokdonia sp.
TTTATTAAAATATAAATAGGGCCTATTGGGCACTTTTAAATAAAAGTACAAAAACAAGCAATTACAATGAGATAGTTAAAATTGACTGTCTCAATTTAGAAAAAAGTGTCTCAATGGTTAATTGAATAGCTGAGATAAAAAACAGTAAAAACTCAACATTAAGTAGAGCAAACTATTCTTTGTATACAGTTATAGGTTTTAAATAAAAGGTATGGCGCAGAGATAGTTACTAACTTAAAAATTATTATACTTATCTTTAATATCCTGGAATTAAAAGCATATGTTTACTGCCATCCTTGTAAAGCTTGAGAGATTATGGGATATAACAGTGCGAAATTAGTCAGTTAGTTTAGGATCATGAATGAAAACAGTAATTACATACGGTACATTTGACTTGTTTCATATAGGGCATGTTCGCCTACTTAAGCGTCTAAAGAAGCTGGGAGGGAGACTTGTAGTAGGGATTTCATCAGATGAATTTAATAAAGTTAAAGGGAAATCCTCATTTTATTCATATGAAGAGAGAGCTGAAATTGTATTAAGCTCAAAGTATGTTGATGAGGTTTTCCCCGAAAACAACTGGAAACAAAAACGTAAGGATATACTTAAGTATAAAGCTGATATTTTTTCAATTGGTGATGATTGGATAGGGAAATTTGATGAGTTAAAAGACATATGCGAAGTTATTTACCTTCCTAGGACTGAAGATATTTCCACTACAGAAATTAAAAGCAAACTTTCTAAAATTAATTTTAATGACTTAGACAAAGTTGAAAGATCGTTACATGATGCAATAGAAATATTAAAAACTATAGCTATTAAATGAAATTTAGAATCTGTAGCTTTATTTTACCAAACCAACCTGAAGTGAATTAAACATGTTTTCAAATATAGTAATTATGTTTATTAACCTAATTAATAAGCTTATTCCTAAAGTAAAGCAACGAATAGTCATATCTACTTTCCCTGATTATGATGATATGACAAGAGCTATTGTAGAAGAGGAAAGTGTAACTATTTTACTAGGTGACAGGTATTCAAAAAAACCCTTATGGTTGCCTGAAAGTGTAAACACAGTTCAAAAGAAAAGCTTGATAGGCCTTTGGTATTTGGTCACCTCCTCTAAAATATACTTCACACATGGTTTGTATCGTGGTTTTAAAACAGTTAATAGTAATAAACAGTTAGTAATAAATCTATGGCACGGTATGCCTATTAAAAACATTGGCTTTTTAGATGGTAAACGTGAAGTGCCAGATTTTCATATTGTTTATAGCTCATCTGAGTTTTTTTGTCCAATTCTAGCGAAAGCTTTTGATGTTGATATAGAAAAAGTCTTGATCAGTAAACTACCAAGAAACAAGATACTGTGTAGGGGGGCACGTAATAAATCACTCTTATTCTTAAAAGAAAAGTATTCAAAAGTCATTGTTTGGTTGCCTACATATAGAAAGTCTACTTTTGGTGATGTGAGAACTGATAGTGAAAACTCTGAAGCATTAATTCTAAATGATTTAAACTTACATGAACTTAATATTGAGTTGATAAAAAATAAAGCTCTATTGATAATTAAGCCTCACCCAATGGCCCTACGTTGTAAAGTGTTAGCGTCATTAAAATTCAGTAATATTTTAGTAATTAATGAAGATTGGTTAGTTAGTCGGAACGCAACCTTGTATGAGCTACTTAGTTATTCAAGTGAGTTATGGACAGACTTCTCTTCAGTTGCTATCGATTATATGTCAACTGGAAAGACGATTAAGTTTATTATTCCTGATTTTGACAGCTATAAATCAAATAGAGGATTTACCTTCGATATTGGAGCTGCCCCACTTCCAGGAGAAACAATTCAAACACATACCGAGTTATTACACTCCTTGAAAGAAAATAAAAAATTTCATATACTTCTCACGTCTTTTTAAAGTAAGAATTTTTGTGTTTCATATAATCTGGATAAAAAATGCTTAATGTTATATTTGTTACCTTTTATGAAAAATATAGGCAAAATGCTTTAAAAGAAATCTTATCAATAATTAGAAAGCTTGATTGCGATACCCGTTTAGTTGTAGTTGATAACTCAGAAAACCTTAAAAGCAGAGAGTTTATTTCTTCCCCTGTATTCGGGAACCCTAAAATAGAGGTATCTTATGTTTCAGGCTCTAACACTGCATGGGAGTTCAGTGGGTGGGAGGAAGGTTTGAATACTTTAACCCCACTGTCCAGTGAAGATTACTATATTTTTGCTAATGATACATTTTGTCATCATAGAGATTGGGATTTCGTGAATAGAGCTTTGTTTGTTAGAGCTTTTAAAATTCATATTACAAAGGGATTAAAAGGGATAACTGGCGATGTAAACTCTAAAAATTTAGAGTTTAATTTGTATGGAGTTAAATTTGACTCTTGGATAAGCACATATTTGTTTGGAATTGATGGTGAGCAGCTTAAGTTATGTGAAAACACTATTCAACTAGCCCCAAAAAAAATAGAACAGCTAATAAGCATTAATAAAAATGGTAATTATTTATGGTCTTGTAAAAATGAAATATGCAATAATCTGCAATGTCATATTGAGGCGTGGCTTTCTCCAAAAAATAGTGGCTGGTATAAGAGCAAGGTTGAAAATTATTTTTTGAAAGAGATGAAAACTAAAGCAATAATTAATGAAAAATATTTATCAACTCAAGTGCAATCAACAGGTGGGCGCTTGAATCATTATATACCTTCAATTTACTTATATTTATTTAGAATCTATAAAAAAATAAAAAAAACAATGAGGCTTTAGTATTATGAAAATTTATGTTTTTTTTATTTTTTTTTCACTTTCATTATATAATGTATACGCAACATACGACTCTGAGTATTTTTTAATTTCATCACTAACTTTTTTAGCAATAAATTGTTGCTCTTTTACTATATACTTTTTTACAGGGTATATGAATAAAACAGTATCCCTTGCAATAAAAATTCTGCTTATAACATTTTGTATTTCACAGAGTTTTAAATATGTAGCTTATATAACTTTGTCAGATGTATATGGTATAGGCTTGAGTGATATTTATCTTAAAGCTCTCTTCCCATCTTGGTCCATAGTTGTTTCAGAAAATGTTTTAGTTTCAGCTCTGACTGTGATGTTTGGGTATATATCAACATTAACTTTAATTTGTATTGGGATTGCTTTTTTATCTTATAGATACGGTGGAAATACTAGTTTAGATTGCAGCATTGATTTACGAAAATCGAAGTATCTTATGTATGTAGGAGTAGTTTTAGTTTTAACTTCACTTTTATTGAGGTTAAAGTTGGGCTTGGTTATGGGGGAAGATTCATCGAGCAACGCAGGTGGATTGTCCGGAATTATAGTTATTATTAATACTTATCTAGGCCCAACTCTTTTACTGTATTTAGCAACTATTTTAGTTTGTTCGGGCGAACTTAATAAAGGGAAAAATATATTCCTAGTGTGTTTTACTCTCTCTCTTTTAAACTATTTGTTTTTTTATACAAAAGGCTCACTTTTGATCCCTCTATTCTGGCTCTTCTCAATAGGATACATTTATCGCCCTCTCTATACTAAGAAAACTTACTTCTCGATAGTAGTAATTGTTCTTTTACTTTACCCTTTTATGAATATTTACCGTTGGGTTCAAATGTCAGGTGGAGATTTTAATAAATTACTTTTTTCATCCTCAGAAATGTTAGCTGAAAGTGGGTTTAATTCATTCATAGATATTTTTATTTTAGGTGCGCTATCTATTTGGCATAGAATAGTGGGATTTGATTCACTTGTAGTAATTTTAGAAAATGTTGACAAAATTAATATAAATTACATAGACGTCATGTTTTTAGGTTTGAATATAGACCATTACCTGACATATGACTTAATTGGCTTTAAAAGTAAAATGGGTGTAAGTCCAAGCCAACTTGGGCGTTATATATTTCTAGGTGGCGGAGTGTTAGGGTCTTTTTTATTTTCTATGCTAGTGTCTCTCATACTAGTTTTCATAGTTTATTTACTTAGTATTTTAAAAGAGCTTAAATACTTAGCTATCGTTCTTATGATATATGTGTTTCAGATTTCATTGTCAGGTTTTAACTTGTTACTTTTTAAGTGGTGGTTATTTACTTCGTTTGTTGTTGTGTTTACAAGCAAAATCATTCGATTACAGCTTAATTATAAAATATGAAACTCTATAAAAGTATTGTAATGATGGGGCTAACTACTTTTATTAAGTTAGCTTTAGCACTACTTGTAACATCTTATTTAGCTAGGGGTTTAGGGGTAGAATTATTCGGTGAGCTAATGTTGTATTTAGCTATTGCAACATTAGCTGCATTACCAATCAACTTTGGTATAAATACGTATATAATGAAGGAGATGCCTAGGCGAAGTAGTCGAGGTACTTTTATTACATCAAGCTTCTCATTTAAAGCAATATCTTCCTCGCTATATTTTTTATTCATATTTATCTTAATGTATATTATAGACTTTGATATAAATACATTAGCATTTTTATTATTGTTTGCATCTATTTTGGTCGAAAGTTGCACTTCTTACTTTTTAACGTGCTTAAGAAGTTGTGGTCAATTCAAGTTAGATCTAAAGTTTAGTACTTTCAGTTCTATTGTCTATTTAGTTGCAATATACGGTGTGCTTATTTATTCAAAAAGCTTAGCTATAGTAGCTTTGTCATTTTTTATTAGTAGGCTTATTTGCTTATTTCTGGTTATGAAACTTTCTTCTTCATATTTATCAAATTTTGGTTTCATTTATAATAAAAAATTAATCCTTTGGTTTTATAGAAGTCGTTTTTTCGCATTAGACTCTATATTTAGCTCTGTTCATGGGAATATGGATAGTATTATACTAAATAACAAGCTAGGAGTAAGTGCAGTTGGTTTTTATCAATCTGGTTTGAAGCTTTACTTGACAGCACTTCAAGTTGCGGCTGTTTTCAGTAATGTTTTTTTACCAAGAGCTTCAAGGGCATATGGGACTTTAACTTTCAAAAAAGAAGTTTTGTTATTACAAATATCCTTCTTAATTTTAAGTCTGATTGTGTTTATTATTTTTTCTTCATTATCTGAGTTTATAGTATCAATTATTTATGGCCCAAACTTTTCAAAATTAATTTTGTTAATGCCCTATTTTGGCCTTTTAGCAGCTCAGAGGTTTATAATAGCTTCTTTAGGTATTGTTTTAACTAGTGCAGGGGCACAAGCTTTTAGAACTAAATGTAACGCAATTAATTTATTCATTATAATTATCAGCTCCTTTCTCTTTCTACCAATAACATCTATCCAAGATTGGTTTGAATTATTGCTCATTACAAACTTGCTCTTGTTCTTAATGTACTATTTTTGGGTGCTGTATAATGGCTTTTTTAGTCTTAGGGTATTTGCTTTTCAGTTATTGTTAATCGCTTATATAATAGGCGATTTAAATCAAGTAGGGTAATAATTATGTTTTTAATTAATAAACTTAGACTAATGCTTAAAAGATATAAATTAAGAAAAATGCTGTCTAATGAAATGGAAAGCATAGAGCTTAGAAATTATTTTGATAACGAATATGGAATATCTGTAGGAATGTACTCATACGGTTGTTTTGACTTTAACCGAATACCAAGAGGAACTAGTATCGGGAGGTATTGTTCATTTGCTGCAGGGGTAAGGATCTTTAATGGTAATCACGGTATAGATTATTTGTCTTTACACCCATACTTGTATAACAAGTCTTTAAACTTGGTAAATGAAGAAAAAATAAAGAGAACTAGCTGCGTGATTGAAGATGATGTTTGGGTAGGTTTCGGCGCAATAATAACACCTAGTGTAAATTATATTGGGCGTGGAGCAGTGATTGGAGCCGGTGCGGTAGTAACTAAGTCAGTACCTAAATATGCAATAGTAGCAGGAAACCCAGCAAAGGTTATTAAATATAGATTTGAAAAGGATGTTATTGATTTGATTGAAAAGTCTCAGTGGTGGCTTTCATCAAAAGAAATACTAGCCAAAAACATTAAGTTAAATGAATCTGTGGTTTTTAATCCAAGTAAACTACGCAGTCAGCATTTTGAGAACTAACCATGAATTTATTTTTTTATATTTTAAATTGAATAAGTTTTTTTGTAAGTAGGAGTTAAATTGAAACAAAAGTTAAGAATAGGTCTAGCTTGGCAAACTGTATTTACCGATAACCTAGGTGTAGCAGCCCTTTCAGAGGCTAATATCTGGTTAATAAAATCAGCTGCTAAAGAGGTGAATGTTGAGCTTGATTTTATAGAGTTTTGCCCACAAGCTTCAGGTATCTATAAAGAGGTTAGTTTTATAGAAAAAGCTGATTCTATTTCGTTCAAGCAAATCTTACTTGGTAAGTCCGCATATTTAAAACAAATCAAAGAGTGTGATTTAATAATTGATATTGGCCAGGGGGATAGTTTTTCTGATATCTATGGCCTGAAGCGATTTATTTATTTAGCATTTTCTAAAATCGCATGTGGCTTATTTAGAGTTCCTTTAATTTTGGCCCCACAAACAATTGGTCCTTTCGAAAGTAATTTATCATCATTTTTAGCTTTATTGTGCTTTAAATTCTCAAGTGTGGTACTACCAAGAGATAATATGTCTTATGAGCGTGCTATAAGTCTTTCAAATAAGTCCAACATTAAACAGTCATGTGATGTCGCATTTTACCTTCCTTACAACGAAGATGAGTTTCAGCATTTATCACAAAATAAAAAAATTGGACTTAATGTATCAGGACTTCTTTATAACGGGGGGTACGAAGGAAATAATCAATTTGGCTTGAAATTAAACTATAGAGATTTAATTGATAAAATATTGTTCAAGCTGGTGAGTGAATATGACTTTGAAATTCACTTGGTAGGTCATGTAAATTCTGATAAGTACTTAGTAGACGATGACTATAGAGTAGTTCAAAGCCTCGCTAAAAAGTATAAAGGTGTAAAAGTTGCTCCTAGATTCGAAACCCCTTCGGAAGCAAAATCTTATATATCAAAAATGAATTTCTTTTCTGGTGCAAGGATGCACTCTTGTATAGCTGCATTTTCATCAGGTGTGCCTGTGTTACCCATGGCTTATAGTAGAAAGTTTAACGGACTTTTTGGCTCTTTAAATTACAATTATATTTTGGATCTAAAAGCAGTTGATATTGATGAAGGTGTGGGCTTGTTTTTTCAATCATTGGATGAACTTGTGGAAATGAAGAGTGCTGTCACACAAGGGAATTTATTAGCCAAGGATAGATTGGAAATCTACAAAAAAGCTTTAGTTAGTGAATTTGAGAGAGTTTCTCGTGGATGAATATTTTAAAGTAGCAAAAAAAATAGTTGACAGTAATTTATGTCTTGGCTGTGGTTTATGCGTAAAAGATGTAAATGGGTTGAAAATAAATGCTAGTGGTAATTCAACTTTAGATTTGGATAAATTTGATAAATTAGTTGATAAAAATCTTCTAGTGCAAGCATGCCCTGGCTTGAATGTTCGTAATCATTCAGTACAGATCAAAGACTATGGAAAAGGATCTCCTGAGCTTGGAAGTGCCAAGGAGATTTATACTGGTTGGAGCTGTGAGCCTTCAATTCGTAAAAAAGGCTCTTCAGGAGGAGTTATTTCTGCTCTTTTATGTGATGCTTTAGATACTGGGCTAGTTGATATCGTTATACAGAGTGGTGTTACTGATAATGATGTGTTTCTAAATACACTTAAAGTTAGTAGAACTAAAGAAGATGTTCTTGCCTGTGCAGGTTCAAGATATTCACCAACTATGTCTTTATTAGGAATTAAAGAAGCTTTAAAGGAGGGGGAGCGAATTGCTTATGTCGGTAAACCTTGTGATATCGTAGCCTTAAAAAATTACCTCAGATATTATCCGGAATACAGAAAACGAATAGTATTTACTCTATCTTTCATGTGTGCTGGGCTTCCAAGCCAAGTAGCATCTGAAAAAATACTTAGTTCTTGGGGAGTAAACAAAAATGAAGTAGATTTGTTTGATTATAGAGGTGGCGGATGGCCTGGTTATGCTACAGCACAGCTACATAGTGGACAAACGAAAACTATGACTTACCAAGAATCTTGGGGCAATATTTTAGGGAAGGATATTTTAGATAGGTGTAAAATCTGTCCAGATGGAACAGGAGAGTCTGCTGATATCGTTTG
>CAKZKZ010000279.1 GCA_937124495.1 uncultured Dokdonia sp.
ATAGCTAATTTGCCTTCTCATAATCACACCGCGACATCTACGACAAGTGTACAAGTAGGAGATAATAATAATGAGGATGAGCCAGATGGAAACTTCTTAGGTAATGGGCAGGTATACAGTGCTACAGCTGCAGCTGGAAGTAAATTAAATGATTCTGCTGTCACAACTGCAACCACAGTAGGTATGCAAGGTGGACAACAATCATACAGTAACCTACAACCATTTTTAGGAGTACACTATATCATAGCGCTACAAGGAGTATTTCCAAGTAGAAACTAATCATAGTATCAATTCAACCAATAGATTGAATATGTACAAGGGAAGCAACTTTCGAGTAGCTTCCCTTTTTTAGTAATATCTCATACTTTGTTTATAATTCTCCTCTAGATACGATGGGATGATCTTACTTACTTTGTATTTTCGTCTATATTTTACGATTGGATGCCATACTTTATAGACGTTATACTCCCAATTCCTGTAGAAAAAGCTTTTACCTACAGTATTACAGAAGCTGAAGCAGGATACTTACAGCCCGGAATGCGAGTCGCAGTTCCTTTTGGGAAGTCAAAAGTCTATGCTGCATTAGTAAAAAAAATACATACAGAGCCTCCGACACTATATGATGCTAAAGAAATAGAGCATATCCTTGATGAAGCGCCTATTGTTACACAAAAACAATTTGAATTATGGGCTTGGATAGCTTCTTATTATATGTGTACAGAAGGAGAAGTCATGAGAGCGTCTCTTCCTAGTGCTTTTTTGTTAGAAAGCGAAACGATTATTAGTTTGCAACCGGATGTTATACTTCAGGATGAAGATCTCAAAGATGATGAATTTTTGATCTATGAAGCGCTTCAACATCAATCTGTTATCAAGATACAGGAGGTAATGGATATTTTAGGCAAACGTAAAGTGTTGCCTACCATTAAGAAATTGTTAGATAAAGGTGCAATTTCTGTACAAGAAGAAGTGTATGAACAATACAAGCCTAAACTGGTTACTTTTGTTCAGGTGCATCCTAATTATCAAGAGGAAGTTGCTTTTAATGAGTTGTTGGATTCTTTGTCAAGAGCACCAAAACAACGAGAAGTGTTACTTTCTTTTTTTTCGCTTAAAGCGAAAACCAATAAACCCATTACCACTATAGCATTGCAAAAAGCTGCAAATGCAACATCTACACAGTTGAAATCTCTTATCGCAAAAGGTGTTTTTGAAACCTACCAAAAACGAAAAGACCGCATAGAATTTGAAGGAGAAACCAATGAAATAAAAACATTAAATACCTATCAAAAAACAGCGCTTAGTCAGATAAAAGAAAGTTTTGAAACGCAAAATGTATGCTTGCTTCATGGAGTTACAGCTTCTGGAAAAACAGAAATATATGTATCTTTAATCGAAGAATTACTTCATACAGGAAAACAAATTTTATACTTACTCCCAGAGATTGCATTAACAACTCAGTTAATTGGTCGATTGCAAAATTACTTTGGAGAAAAAGTAGCTGTCTTTCATTCTAAATACTCTGTGCACGAGCGTGTAGAAGTATGGAATAATGTGTTGCACAATGCGCCAAAAGCACAAATTATTATTGGCGCTCGTAGTGCGATGTTGCTTCCATTTCATAACCTAGACTTAGTCATTGTTGATGAAGAACACGAGAGTAGTTTTAAACAATATGACCCTGCACCAAGATATCATGCTCGAGATACTGCTATTGTATTGGGGTATATGTTTAAAGCAAAAGTAGTTTTAGGCTCAGCGACTCCAAGTATAGAGACGGTGTATAATGCAAAACAAGGAAAATATGGCTATGTATATCTAGGACATAGGCATGGTGATATTTTAATGCCAGAAATCAACCTTGTTGATATTAAGGAAAAACAACGTAAGAGGGAAATGACAGGGCATTTTAGTGATGTCTTATTAAGAGCAATTACAGATGCATTGACTTTAGGGGAGCAAGTCATTTTATTTCAAAATAGAAGAGGGTTTTCTCCTGTATTAGAATGTAAAACCTGTGGACATGCCCCACAATGCCCTAATTGTGATGTAAGCCTTACCTATCATAAATATAGAAATCAGTTACGATGTCATTACTGCGGACATTATATTGCCATGCAATTAAAATGTATGGCATGTGGTAGTGCCGAATTAACCACAAAGGGGTTTGGGACAGAGCAAATAGAAGTAGAGCTTAAAGAGTTATATCCAGAGCATAAAATTGCTCGTATGGATTCTGACACGACGAGAGGAAAGTATGGATTTGAGAAAATAATCACTGCTTTTGAGCAAGAAGAAATTGATATCCTGGTAGGAACACAAATGTTGACCAAGGGGCTTGATTTTAGAAATGTCACTTTAGTTGGAATCCTAAATGCAGATAGTATGCTTAATTTTCCAGATTTTAGAGCACATGAACGAAGTTATCAGTTAATAGCACAAGTTTCGGGAAGAGCAGGACGTACAGAAAAGCAGGGGAAAGTATTGGTGCAAACCTATAATCCATATCACCAGATCTTGCAACAGGTGTCTGTCAATAAATTTGATGCCATGTTTGAAGAGCAATTGCAGGAGCGACAAGATTTTAAATACCCACCATTCTATCGGTTGGTGCGTATTACATTAAAACATCGCGACTATCAGAAGATAGAAGAAGCGAGTATATGGCTTGCAAAAGCATTGCGTCAAGTATTGGGTAGTGCTGCTGTTTTAGGGCCAGAAACACCTCCTGTGGCACGTATACGTAATCAGTATAGGCGTAATGTATTGATCAAGATTCATAGAAAACAAAATCTATCCCAAATAAAAGGATTCATTAACCGGGTGCAAACAAGTTTTAAAGCCATCCCGCAATATCGAAGTGTACGCCTTATTATAGATGTAGATTGCTACTAATATGATCTGATTTGTGCTTATATACGCTTTCGCGAAAGCGTATATAGTAGTAATCTCTTTTTATTTTTATAGTATACATTAGAATTTTGCAATGAGATTTGAAGTATTTTCAAGTTATGGTCTATTTTCTAATATTTACCGAGGGATTCATTTAAACTTTAGAAGTAATAATGCATAAAAAAATCCGATCATTTCGAACGGATTTTTTTGTGCTGTAGTTTTAACTATAATTTAAGCAGATAGTGCTTCAATTAATTCTGTTTTTTTATGGCGACTTAATGGTATTTTTTCTCCATCAATCTCAATGTTTCTACTATTGTATTTATCTACTTTATCGATATTGATAATATAAGATTTATGAATACGCATAAAACGTTCAGGAGGTAATTGTGCAACAAAAGATTTCATAGTAGCAAGTACTACGATAGGGTCGTGCACGGTAACAAGCTTTACATAATCACCTAATGCGGTAATATATTTTAGCTCATTAAGCATTACCTTTTTCTTTTTGAGATTACTTTTTACAAAAATGTAATCATCATCATCTACAGCTCCTTCTGTTTTAAGCTTGTATAAACTTATAGCTTTATAAACCGCATTTGTAAATCTATCTTTTGTTATAGGCTTGCGCAAGTAATCAATAGCATTATAATTAAATGCTTTGTACGCATATTTTGTTTTACCAGTAACAAATATAATTTGAGGTTTATGAATAAGATCATCAAGTAAGTCAAATCCAGACAAAATTGGCATTTCAATATCAAGAAATATAAGGTCTACTTTTGTTTCAAGTAAACCATTTTTTGTCTCTATGGCATTATTGTATTCAGCTACGAGTCGTAAATTAGGATGATCACTGATCATCTTTACAATCGCAAGTCGTTGTAAACTTGAGTCGTCTACAACTGCGCAATCTAGAATTACTCCTTCCACAGTCTTTAGAATTTAAATAGGGTAAGTTCTACAATAATACTCAAAAAAAAAGGAAACACCAATAAAAAAGTGAATTTCATCGGATTTTTGTGTTTTTTGTCGATTTCACTCGCCTAGCATATTTGTGTGTATTGACTAATAAGTATTTTAAAATCTGATGTTTATACTGAATTTTACTGTTTTGCAGGGGTAAACAAGTGATTTACCCTCATTTTTATGGGCATACGCTTTGCTAAATCAATAACTATACTTAATTTTGCACTCATTTTTAAATTAAACTCATATTATATGAATCATTATGAAACTGTTTTCATCTTGAATCCCGTTTTATCTGATGAGCAGATAAAGGAAACAGTTAAGAAGTACGAAGATTTTCTTAAAAGTAAGGGTGCTAAGATGGTTAACAAAGAGGATTGGGGGCTTAAAAAGCTTGCCTATGCTATCCAAAACAAAAAGAGTGGTTTTTATCACTTATTTGAATTTACCGTACCAGGAGAGGCAATCTCTGAATACGAGCTTACATTCCGTAGAGATGAGCGTGTAATGCGTTATCTTACTGTGAAGTTAGACAAGCATGCAATTGCTTGGGCTGAAAAAAGAGTAGCTAGAAACAAAAAACAAGCGTAATTATGGCATCTTCTATCGAACAACAAGCAAAAGGAAAAAAAGACGGAGATATCAGATATCTTACGCCTTTAAACATTGAAACTAACAAGGCAAAAAAGTACTGTCGTTTTAAAAAATCAGGTATTAAGTACATTGATTATAAAGACGCAACTTGGTTATTGTCTTTTGTAAACGAACAAGGTAAATTGTTACCACGTCGTCTTACTGGAACTTCATTAAAATATCAACGTAAAGTTAGTGTTGCTGTAAAGCGTGCACGTCACTTGGCTCTTATGCCTTATGTGACTGACTTATACAAATAAAAACTAGACATTCATGGAACTTATATTAAAAAGAGACGTTGAGAATCTAGGATTTGCAGACGATATCGTAAATGTGAAAAACGGATTTGGAAGAAACTTCCTAATTCCACAAGGAGCAGCTGTACTTGCAACACCTTCTGCTAGAAAAGTACTTGCAGAAAACTTAAAGCAAAGAGCTTATAAGGAGAAAAAAATAATTGATGATGCTCAGAAAGAAGCAGACAAATTAAAAGATTTAGAAGTAAAAATAACTTCTAAAACTGGAGATGGAGACAAGCTTTTTGGATCTGTAAACAATGCAGACCTTTCAGCAGCTTTAGAAAAAGCTGGTGTTTCTATTGAGAAAAAATTCATCACAATCCCTGGTAATAACATCAAACGTTTAGGTAGCTATGAAGCATCTATTCGTTTTCATAGAGATGTTGTTGTACCATTTGCATTTGCCGTACTTGCC
>CAKZKZ010000280.1 GCA_937124495.1 uncultured Dokdonia sp.
ATCTAAATATTTTTGGCCATATTGATCTATCAAGTATTGTCCTGCTCCTCTCACCATTTTAATAGGTGTGTTGTATTGAAGGCTCAAACTTTTACCTAAATGCTGTTTTCTATAAGATATTAACGCATCATTTTCAACGGTTTTATGTTGTTGTAATGCTTTTGATTTAAACAATAGATTTGGATTTGGACATACGCTTTTCCAGACATCCATCTGTTTATAATAAGTAACTCCTGGATAATCTTGTGTATAATCAAACAAAGAAAGCACTACTTGAAAATGTAAATGCGGCGCCCAATTTCCATTTTCAGGTGCATTGCCTAATTCAGCAATTTTATTTCCTTTACGTATGATATCTCCAATCTGATGTTTTAAAGCACTAGATACTGTTAGATGACCATATAGTGTATAAAATTCTAAAGTGTCTATTTGATGCTTTAATACCACTAACCCTCCATACTCTTTATCGCCAGCATCATTCACCGCAATAACAACTTCTCCATCAAAAAGTGCATGAACAGGCGTGTATTCAGGAAGCCAATAATCAACTCCTAAATGAATAGTTCTATTTTCTCGACCATAGTTTCCGATAGTGTCATATTCGGTAGAAGTATAAATAGGGCGCGGTTCTAAATAACCACCAGCAATGATCTTTGTAGGTACTTCTTTTTGAAGTTGTGATATTTTGAATTGAAAGAGATCTATATCATTAAAATCATGTTGGTGTCCGATCCAAGTACTAGAAACACTTAAATCAATAGGATGTATTTCGGTTTTGTGTATACTAGGGAATAGATCAGTAAGGTTGAACTCATTTTGCGATGTCCATTTTTCAAATTTTTCCTGATTTAGGTGTGCCCTATACCCACATGCATCTCTAAATGAAAACAACGCAAACTCTGGATGTATTAGATACCATTTTTTGAGTACTTCCCAAGCGGGTTTTTCACTGATTAATAAATATTCATTAGTAGGTTCTTTAATCTTGTTAATAGCCGATTTGGTAACCGATATCACCAAACGCATAGCAATAGCCGTATACATGTGAGAAATCTCTTCTTCTTGTAAAGGACAAGTAGTATGATATCCCTTAATGATAGGAAGCGCAGCTGCTAATGGATCATTATGATTCATAATGGCATAAGCACAAGCAATGGCTACGTCATTTATGATTTGTGTATGAATGGCATCTCCATAGTCAATAGCCGCTTTCACTTGCGGGGATATTAGATCATTAGAAACGATGACATTGTTGTCATTTGCATCATTATGCACTACACGTTTTCGAAGTTGTGTATAGGTGTGTAAGTTCGCTTTAAATTGCTTTTGAAAATGAGATAGAATTTCTTTTTCTTCAGAAGAGAACAACTCAAGGTGATCTACCGTCCATAATGATTGGGCAACATCCCATTCAAATGTGCGATGTGCTTCTGGATGATCAAACCCTTGCAAGGCTTGTGTAAGTAAACCACATTGCTCTCATAAACTGAAACGCAAGTTATCTAATTGTGGATTGACACTACTCCAAATTCTACCAGATACCCATGTGAGTAATCGTACTTTACGTAGATTGCCTTGATGATCTTTGATTTCCGAAATAGCATGATTATTAGTGTCTAGAATTACTTTAGGAGCAATAATTTGCGGCCCATTCTCTGCAACATATTGTAATAATTTTTGCTGAAAATCTAAATAATTTTCATCTTCACCAGGGCGTGATATTTTTAAAATATAACGATCTTCATTGTCGACTTTAATTTTAAAATTAAAATCAACCTCGCCAGGTAATTCGGTAGCTGTTCCAATAATATTAAAATTCTTAAAAAGAATATGTTCAGCCTCAGAAATGGTCGTTTTTATAGCCGTATAATTCATGTTATACTTATTCTTGATTATGATATAATTGACTCAGATTCGTAAAATCGCTCATTGTTTTATTATCAAATGGGATTATATAAAAACTGTAGTTGTATTTTTCTGCAGATGTATATTGATATTCTTTTTGTGGTTTAGAATACCAACTATCATCACCAGCCACTCCACGTTGCCCTAAATCAATATTGAGTTGTACTAAATCCTTTTCAATAATATCTGTTGTATGTTTACTCTTGTTAGAATTTTTATAGTCCAATCCATCTGTAGCATCAAAATCTTCATTTTCCATATGTAGCGCGCTAAAACTTAATAAGTTGGAATTTCCTGCAACAAATAATACTCCGTTATTTTGATCATCAGATACAGCCATCCACCTTGTATCTGTCTTATATCCATTGTCTTGAGGTCTAATATATGGGACATATTGATCTTTCACTTTTGATGTATACACATCTACAAAGGCAGCTGAGTTTCTATCTTGATAATTTTCCCAAGGACCACGACCATAATAGGTAAGGTTTTCATGTTTTTTCTCTAATTGCATGCGCATCCCAATTCTTGGAATATCTCCTTTATAATTGGATGGATTTAAGGTGTTTTCTATGTGGATAATTCCATTACCAGAAATAGTATATATAGATTGAAAGGACGTTTCAACACTAGGAAGTGCATAGTCTATAGTTACAATAGCATTTGCATACTCATCAAGCTTATAATGAATACTACCTACAGTATATTGTAGGGAAGCTTCTTTCCACGCAATATTATTTTTTTGCATAGCGCTTCCAAAATCATTATCAGTCACACCTCTCCAAAAATTAGGAGTAGGGGCTTTCCCTTCTTTAAAAACTTCTTTCTCTTGTACTTTATAGGAAATGATTTGTCCAGTTTTTTTTGAAAAAATGATATGTACATCCTCATTAAAAATAATAATCTTCTCATTTTCCTCTTTTGACGAGAGCCCTTGCTTTGCAGGATATAAATCAACAGGAACTTTCTTAAATTTAGAAGTCAAAGGAATTTGTTCATGTGCTACCTCAAAACCTTCAGGAAGGATACCCCATTTGGCTTTTGTTTTAGCAGAAATTTCAACAAAGTATTCAGTATTCTCTTTAAAGTTTAGATCCTTTAATGAAATTCTAACCAATTTTCCCGTATGTGTTTCTACAGCAATTGGATCGATATCAATTGTTTTTAAAACAATTCCATTGGCCTTAATTTCAGTTGAAAAATCAAACTGATCTAGATTTGTAAAATCATATCCATTTTCAATCAAAACACGTAATTCATCATGTTTATTAATGCCTTTGTGTTTAAAATTGATAAACTCGTGTGCTTTTTTTACTTCATATAAAGCTGGTTGTGGAGTTCTATCAGGAAATACAATTCCGTTATTTAAAAATGTATTGTCAGTAGGCATATTTTTACCATAATCTCCACCATAAGCATAATAACGCTCTCCTTTTTCATTCCTTTTCCAAATAGATTGATCTACCCAATCCCATATAAACCCACCTTGTAAATTATCATATTGTTCAATAATGTCCCAATAATCTTGAAAATTACCTGTGCTATTACCCATAGCGTGTGCATACTCACTAGGAATATAGGGACGATCTGTTTTTGATCGACCTATCTCTTCAAAATTGGCAGGAGAGGGATATTGAGGTACAATGATATCCGTATTTGTATCCATATCATACAAACTACCATCATAGTCTTTATAAGGACGTTCATATTGTACTGGACGTTTGGTTTTGTCATTTGCTTTTATAGCATCGTATCCTTTAAAAAAGTTAATACCATTTCCAGCTTCATTCCCCATAGACCAACTAATAATTGACGGATGGTTCCTGTCTCGTTGTACCATCCGTAGCATCCTCTCTATATGTGCTTTCTCCCCATTGGCTTGTTTTGCTAATGAGTCTTTCCCA
>CAKZKZ010000281.1 GCA_937124495.1 uncultured Dokdonia sp.
CTTTTATTACGACGTACCGTCTCTTCTACTACATTTTTGGTAAGCTCTTCATACGCTTCAGAAAGTGGTGATCCAGATTGTAATGCTGCTGGATGTCCAACATCACCTGCTTCACGTATACTTTGGACTAAAGGAATCTCTCCCAATAATCTTACACCAAGGTCTTCTGCTAAGTTTTTCGCACCTTCTTTTCCAAAGATATAATACTTATTATTTGGTAATTCTTCTGGTGTGAAGTAAGACATATTCTCTACAATACCGAGTACTGGAACATTAATACTTTCTTGCTGGAACATCGCAACTCCCTTCTTTGCATCTGCAAGCGCCACGGTTTGTGGTGTACTTACAATTACAGCGCCCGTAATGGGTAATGATTGCATGATACTTAAATGAATATCTCCCGTGCCAGGAGGTAAATCTAATAACAAGAAGTCTATCTCTCCCCAAGCAGCATCAAAAATCATTTGATTTAACGCTTTGGCAGCCATAGGTCCTCTCCATACAACCGCTTGATCTGGTTTTGTAAAAAAGCCTATAGATAATACTTTAACACCGTAACTCTCTACAGGTTTCATTTTAGATTTTCCGTCTACATTGACTGAGAGTGGACGTTCATGGGTTACATCAAACATAATAGGAATAGAAGGCCCGTAAATATCGGCATCTAAGATCCCTACTTTAAAGCCCATTTTCGCTAGACTCACGGCAATATTTGCAGTTGTCGTAGATTTCCCTACACCACCTTTACCAGAAGCAATGGCGACTATATTTTTAATCCCAGGAATGGCTTTCCCTTTGATCTCTACTTTTTCTTTGGGAGCAGGCGCATCTACTTTCAAGTTTACTTTTACTTGAGCTTTTTGCTCCACCTGATCGTGGATCGCCTTCATAATTTCTACTTCCGTTTTTTTACGTGCTTGTAAGGTTGGATTTTTAATAGTAATATCTACAATGACCTCATCTCCAAATGTAAGAACATTTGTCACTGCGCCACTATCTACCATATTTTCTCCAGCACCAGGAACAGTTATCGTTCGTAATGCCTCAAGGATATCTTTCTTGTTCAGTTTCATTTCTTTTTTTAAAAGGAATAGCCTAAAACAACAAAACTTACTTAGACTAATTCTAAATGCAAAGATACCGCATAAAGTATGAAGTACAAAGTACTTTATGGCGCTCAAAAAGTTAAACCCGTATCATACAATAGAAAATCTATTACAGTATGAAGATGCTTCAAAATATACCACTACACTACGTTTTTGAGTGTAACCATAGCGATGCTATGCTAAAATTCAGAAAACGTCATATTTTATTGCTTCTTCAAGCCTCATCACAAAGTTCTATTGCATAATTCGAGTTAAGTATATCTGAATCCGCTTTCGCGAAAGCGTACTAAGCAAAGTCATATTCATCTACAAAATAAAACAAGTAGGCAACCATTTTATAAAACAAAACGTCTTTGTAAGTATAGTATGTAGTCTTCCCTTAAAAAATAACAGATGTATTCAATCAAAAAAATCAATCCGTTCATCATTTCCTTGTGCATCATCTTACTCATCGCTCTCATTTTTTCTTTGCCTATCAACAAATTATTTTCAGAAGATTATTTTTCTGAATTTCAAATCGAATATATAGTGTTAGCATTAAAAATGTTATCCCTTTTCAGTATTGGTTTTGTGGGAATAAAAAAAATAGATATGCTATCACTAAGTGGTATTTCCTCTAAGCATAAATGGTCCTTTAAATGGCTTAATTTAACACCTATTTATCTTTTTATAATAGGTGTTTTATCGTTTATAGGTAAGGATATATTTCTGGTAGATAGCAGTAATGTTTTCCTATTACTAGTCGCTTGTCTTATGGTTGGCTTTGCTGAAGAATTTATTTTTAGAGGGTTCATATTACCTCTCTTTATCAAAAAATATCAACATCATAAAAAGGGAATCTTTCTAAGTATTCTCTTCTCCGCACTATTTTTTGGATTTTCACACTTCATCAACCTATCTGTAAATGATAATATTCCTCAAGTAATAGCTCAAGTGGTTTTTGCTGTGTTTATGGGGATATTTTTTGGGGCTGTTTTATTAAAAACGAATAAGTTACTTCCTATAGCTATCACCCACGGTCTTATAAATTTCTTTTTCTTATTTGGAACGTTACCAGCTATAAGCGACGATGTAGATATCACAAATACGGCACAAAGCCTATCAGATCAAATATCGGGTGCTACACCCGCTATTATTATATTCTTTCCTTTATTAATTGTAGGGCTTATTGTCTCAAAAAAAATAAATAGAGAAATGATACTTAAGAAGTTGCCAGCACAAAGCTTTCAAAAAGTAATACAACTATAAATCGTATTTAGTTTAAAAAAATAATTAATAAGTATATAATTTTGATAGCTATCAAAAAGAGATCAGTCCATCCCTAATTCTACAACAGGGTCCCAAAAGTATTTCTTAAAGTTGACAATTTTATCATCTTCAACTTGGATACCTTCTTCTGCAAGCATTTGCTCCATAGCATTACTACTTCCAAAATGCATTTTACCGGTAAGTAATCCCACTCTATTGACTACTCTATGTGCAGGCACATCTGGGTGTTTTCCTGCACCATTCATAGCCCATCCTACCATACGACTACTTCTTGCAGCACCAAGATACTTAGCAATCGCACCATAACTAGTGACACGTCCATGAGGAATCAGCTTTGTGACTCCATATACTTTGTCAAAAAAATGCTCTGTATCTGTGGAGTAGTTCATTCGAAATAAATTGTTCTTATTAATGTAATGATTACTAACACTAGCATTAAAGCTGCCATAAAATAATTAGAATACTTCGCAAAGGAAGCACTTTTGTTTTCTATTCTCACAAAGAAGATCACATATAGATATAATGCAGTAAATGTTCCTAATACAGCTGCGGCAATAAATAGACTAATTGCCATGACATCATACTCTACCTTACCACTCACGTTCAGTGCCGCACCTAAGGCACAGAAATAGGGGATTGGTAAAACATTCAGTACAGAAACCATCATACCTTTACCTAAACTCCTAATACCCGCATGTTTTGAAATCTTTACTTTTTTTACCCGACTGCGCTTTGCTTTTACAAAAAAGAATACCGCCATGATTAAGAAAATCACCAATCCTGTACGAAGTAACATATTCCGCACAAATGGGTTCCCAAAAATATACCGTGCTAATAAAATAGCTACAAGTGCCTGAAAAGCAACCACCAACGAGGCTCCAATAGCAACAAAAAGCCCATTCTTTTTTCCGTGCTGAACGCAGGTTTTTGCAACAGACATATTGATAAGTCCAGGCGGAATAACTCCTGCCAATGCTGCAAAATAGGTGATAAAAAATAGTCTGGTTGTTTCCAAAGGCGTTGGCTATTGAACTCTAAATTTAATATAAGTTATTGGTTTTCCTTGCTCAAGATATTGTTTTTCATAGAATGTTTGTATTCCTACCACTTCTTTAGGTGAATATTCATTCTTATACACGTTATGATTTGCATGCAAAATCTCATGTCCTTCTCCATGTAAAAGCCCTAAAGTATACCCATGCATAAACTCAGAATCTGTTTTTAAATTAACCGTACCTTCTGGCTCTAGAATGTGTTTATATTTTTGCAGGAACTCCGTATTGGTCATTCTATGCTTCGTACGTTTATACTTAATTTGAGGATCGGGAAAGGTAATCCATATTTCTGCTATTTCTGCTTTCGCGAAAGCATGATCAACAAGTTCTATCTGTGTACGCATAAACCCTACATTGTCTAGGTTCTCTTCTAATGCCGTCTTAGCTCCTCTCCAAAAACGAGCGCCTTTAATGTCGATACCAAGAAAATTTTTATCTGGGTAGGTTCTTGCCAATCCCACAGAATATTCTCCTTTACCACAACCTAATTCTAAAACAATAGGTTTATTATTTTTGAAAAAGTCAGTTTTCCACTTACCTTTAAGTGGAAAACTTCCATCAACCAATTCTTCACGAGTAGGCTGGATTACGTTGCTGAAGGTTTCGTTTTCACGAAAGCGCTTTAATTTATTTTTACTTCCCAATGTGTTATTTAATATTTTGGTAAAATTAAGGAAACTTTTAGAAGATATAACTGTCTGACATTTGCATAATGAATGAAACTGTAAATATACTTGTAGCACCTCTCACTTGGGGGTTAGGTCATGCAACGCGTTGCATTCCAATCATACAAGCATTACAAGAAGATGGCTATCGTGTCATTATCGCTAGTGATGGTATTGCTTTAGAGTTACTACAGAAAGAGTTTCCTCAATTACAAACCGTTACACTTCCTTCTTACGATATTGAATATTCAAAAAAAGGACAACATTTTAAACGGAAAATGCTATCTAATATTCCAAAAATAGTAAAAGCAATACGTAAAGAACATAAGATATTGCAATCTATTTTAGAAGATTATTCCATAGATGGCGTGATCTCTGATAATCGTTTAGGGCTCTATACATCTAAAGTCCCTACGGTTTTTATAACACATCAATTACAAGTATTAAGTGGAAAAACAACAAGTATCACTACATTTTTACACAAACGTTTTATAAAACGTTTTGACGAATGCTGGGTACCTGATTACAAAGAAGAAATCAATTTAAGTGGTGCCCTAGGACATCCTAAAAACATAGATCATATAGTACACTACATAGGTCCCCTAAGTAGGATGGAAAAAGAAAATCTCCCATCACATTATGATGCGCTTGTTATCTTATCGGGTCCAGAACCACAACGCTCTATCCTAGAAACCTTATTACTCACTGAACTAAAAAAATACCATGGAGATATCTTATTTGTAAGAGGTATCATAGAAGAGGAAGAGATACGTAGCAAGCAAAAAAATATTGAAATTGTTAATTTTTTAACCTCAGACAAACTAGCGAAAGCGATGAATAGTGTCGATTTTGTCATTGCACGATCTGGCTACACAACAATTATGGATCTAGCAGCATTGCATAAAAAAGCTTTTTTTATTCCTACACCTGGACAGGCAGAACAAGAATACTTAGCTAAAAGATTAAAAGATAAAGGTATTGCGCCTTACTCAAAACAAGATGATTTTAAAGTAAAAGATCTTGCAAAATTATGTGTTTATAAAGGCTTTGAAGAATCACAAGAAACGACAGAGTTAAAGCAATTTTTCAGCCTTTTCAAGCGTAAAAGAAAACTCAGATCCAACACCAAATTCGCTTTCAACATAGATCTTCTCATCATGCGCTTCAATGATATGCTTGACAATAGAAAGGCCTAATCCAGAACCCCCTACTTTTCGGTTTCCAGATTTATCTACACGGTAAAAACGTTCAAAAAGCCTAGGTATGTGCTCACTTTCTATACCTTCTCCATTATCTGTAATACGTATCAGCACTTTATTTTGAATTAAATCTTGCACACTGATCTCAGTGGTACCGTCATTTTTACCATACTTGATAGAGTTTTCTATAAGATTGGTTAATAATTGTTGAATACGCTCTTCATCTGCATTTACCATAATAGGCTCTTCATAATCAAGATCAAAAGTTAATGTTACATTTTTCTTTGCTGTTTTCATTTCCAGAAGTTCAAATGTGCTTTTAACCAATGCGACAATATCAAAATATGTGTAATTTAGATTTAAATCTCCAACTTCTAGTTTTGTGATCATATCCAGATCATTCACTAAATAAATAAGACGCTCTACGCCCTTATCTGCCCTTTCTAAGTATTTTACTCGAACAGATTTATCTTTTATGGCACCATCCAACAACGTAAGTATATATCCTTGTACCGTAAACAGCGGGGTTTTAAGTTCGTGAGCCACATTCCCCAAAAAGTCCTTGCGATACGCCTCTTTGATTTTCAGAGATTCTATCTCCAGTTTTTTACGAGTAGCATAACGTCCTACCTCTTCTGAGAGTGACTTTAAGTCTGTAGTGATTCTACCTGGTTTAAGCTCGGCATCTTCAAGTAATGTCACCTCATCGTATATGTTTTTTACTCTCCTATATATAAAAATCTTCGTGCGATAATAAATAATGACAAATAAGAAAATAAAACAAAAAACAGCGACGATAACAATAAGAAGCCAATCTATGTTTTCTTGCCAATATCCAATACCTACAAGTATTCCTGAAAAAAAAAGAGTTACATAAAGAGCCGTAACTATTGAAAAACCATATGACCTCTTAAAGTCGTTTGCCATTAAACTACAAATTTATACCCTACTCCTTTAATTGTTTTAAAAGACTCGTCTCCTATTTTTTCTCTTAGCTTACGTATATGCACGTCTATTGTACGACCTCCCACAACCACTTCATTTCCCCATACACGATCTAAAATATCTTCTCTTTTAAACACTTTTCCAGGTTTTGAAGCTAATAATGAAAGTAATTCAAACTCTTTTCTAGGCAAGACAATCTCCTCTTTACCTTTAACAATCTTATATTCTTCTCTATCTATTACAATATTTCCTACTTTAATAATATCTAAAGATTCTTCTTTCTCCTTGAGTCTACGCAATAATGCTTTTACTTTACTGATAAGCACTTTTGGTTTTATAGGTTTTGTAATATAATCATCTGCTCCTGCATCAAAACCTGCCACTTGAGAATAATCTTCTCCACGAGCTGTAAAAAAAGTAATAATTGTATCAGAAAGATCTGGGTTTTTACGTAATAATTCACAGGCTTCTATACCATCCATTTCGGGCATCATTACATCTAATATCACAAGATGTGGCTTATGTTTTTTACCTAATTTGACAGCCTCTACACCATTGGATCCTGTAATGACTTGATATCCTTCATTAGAGAGGTTATACCCTACAATCTCTAAAATATCTGGTTCATCATCTACTAATAATATTTTGATGTTTTTATTCTTCATGAGTGCATCAAGGTTTGACGTTATAAATATAATCTATTATAGGTTCTTTATTAAATCACTAAAGT
>CAKZKZ010000282.1 GCA_937124495.1 uncultured Dokdonia sp.
CCAATTGGCTTGTTTTGCTAATGAGTATTTCCCATAGTACATGCCATGGGATTCAATATTTGCTTCGTCTACCACGTATAATCCATAGATGTCACAAAGCTCATAAAATCGCCTTCCTCTAGGATAATGACTTAATCGTACAGCATTAATATTGTTTTCTTTCCATAACTTAATATCCTTTAGAATAAGGGCTTCAGACATGATATGACCTGTTTCTGGATCAGTTTCTTGCGTGTTTACACCTTTTAAAGTAATACGTTGTCCATTTACTAAAAGCAAACCATTTTTAATTTGAACAGAACGAAATCCAATTTGCCTTTTTGTAAACTCTATGGTGTTTTTGTTTTTGTCTTTTAACTCTAGAACTAACGTATATAAATTTGGATGTTCTGCACTCCACTGTTTTACTTCTGGAACTTCTTCAGAAAAAGTAAGCACTTGTTTTTCGGATTTCGTTATAGAAACATCTTTCTCTCCTGTGGCAATTTGTTGTTGATTCTCATCTAGAATCTTATAAGAAAGCAAACTTTTTTGATTTTTAGAGAAATGATTTTCTACAGTTACGGAAAGACCAAATATTCCATTTTTATAGGCATCATCTAGAACAGAGGTAATTTCAAAATCTTGAAGTCTTAGTTTAGGCTGTGCATAAATAAATACAGAACGTTCTATACCGCTAATCCTCCAAAAATCCTGACATTCTAAATACGAACCATCTGTCCATCTAAAAATCTGTATAGCCAGTGTGTTCTTCCCAGTTTTTGCTGCTTGAGTGATATCAAATTCTGCGGGTAATTTACTGCCTTGTGAGTACCCGATATATGTTCCGTTAAGCCAAACAAAACCACCAGCCTTCATAGCTCCTATATGAAGAAATAATTCTTTTTTATCCCAACTCTTATCAATTGTAAATTCTTTACGATAGGAACCTACAGGATTGTAGGTATCTGGAACATTTCCTGGATCTTTTGGATAATAAGTATTTACCAACTCCATATCATCAGCAATCATGGCTTTATAGTCTGCAAATTCATATTGATGATTTACATAGATAGGAATTCCATAACCTTCTACCTCCCAGTTTGACGGGACCTTTATATCATCCCATTGTGAGATATCTGTTTTTGGATTCATAAAATGAGTAGGTCTATCCTTAGGATCTCTTACCCAATTAAACTTCCAAGTGCCATCTAAAGATTGATAATATTGTGGTTGATTATCACGTGCATCTTCTTCTGAAGAAAAAGAAGAGAAAGATGCATGTGCATCTAACTTATGTTCTCCGATGATTTGCTCATTTTCTATATATTCTTTATAATGAGTAACAGGGGTGTTCTGTTGACCAAGTGCACAAAAACTTAAAGAAAGTACGATATATGATATTACGTGTTTCATTTTACTCTTTTTCTAATAACATGATAAGATGTGCTGCACTCCAACTAAAATTTTGAGCATGTAAACCTTCTCCAGTTATAGGGTGATAGTTCTCTCTAATTGCTTTTCCTTTACCTAATATTCCTTTGGCTCCTTTGATAATTTGAACAGTTGCTTTATCGGCATCTTCATGAAATCCGTAATTACGTAATCCTTTTACCCCAAAATAGGCTTGATCTAACCAATTTGGGCCACGCCAGTAGCCTTTTAATGGATCAAATTTTGGGTGATCTGCACTCATCGTTTGAAAAGGAACTGTGGTAAAGAATTTTTTTGGATGCATCATCTTATTCTTTATTGCTTCTGCTTGTTCTTGTGTTGCTGTCTCTGCCCATAGCGCAGTCCAACCTTCACTACCTTCACCTTTTATAAATGTTTTCCCATCTAAAGATGTATCATAAAACCAACCGTCATTCTCATCATAAAACTGCTTTTGAATTCTTGTTTTTAATGAAGATGCTTCTTGTTCAAATTGGCTAGCATCTTCTGTTTTTTGTAAGGCTTTCGCCAAAGTTGCTAAAAATTGTTTCTCAGCATACAAATAGGCATTTAAATCTACGCTTTCTTGATCTATAGAATACGCCCCTTCACTATTTTTAAGAATTTTTGAATTATCAAAACGAATAGCGTTATCCATACCACTTTCCCATTTTGCAGCAATGAGACTTCCGTCTGTTGATCCGTATTCACACATCCCATCTTGATCATGGTCACGTTTATTATACCACCATTGATGGTATTTCTTCAACTTAGGATACATGTATGTTACAAAATCGATATCCTGATCTTTATCGTAAATCCTAGCAACTGCCCAAGCAGACAATGGAGGCTTTGTATCTCGATAATTATGCGCTTCAATAGCCGTATCTCTGTATACACAATCGGCAACAAAACCATCTTCATTCTGAAACTCAAACATTAATTTGACTTGTTTTTTAGCTAAGTCAATATTGTAATAGGAGAGTCCGATAGCATGTTTCCAAGAGTCCCAAGACCAAAAACCATTAAACCATTCATAATGATAACTCGGGAATAATCCTTCGTGCTTTATTTCTCCTGCAGAAATACGCCAATTGTTTTGTAACGTAAGATGTGCTTTTGCTATGACTTCGCTATATTTCTTTTCAGAGAAGCTTTCTTTTTGATTCTTTACTAATTGTGCTAATTGCGTTTCTTTTTCTGTTTTTCGATGCTGTAAAATAGAATCAAAGTCTACAGTGTTTATTTGCTGTTGTTCTTCTTCCCATGAATATTCTGGAAATATAAAACTTTGGGAGATCATAATTTCTTTAGATTCTCCTGGCAGTAATTCAATTGGATGTAGTTGGATAGCATAAAAGCGATTGTCAACAGAAGTATGTACATTTACGATATCATTTGGAGTCTGTATATGACCAATTGCGAGAGATTTTTCTGAAACAAGCTTGATGCTATTATTCTCTTGCATTAGTTGAATACCAATATCGTAAACTGCTCCTTGAAAACTTGTATTAAAATCAATTACATGCTTGCTGATATTATGTATAGTTGTTCTTTGCAACGCTGTATGTCCAGATAGAAATACAAGTTCTTGTTTTATTTCTACCCTTTCATTTTTAAAATACTGACTCAGATGACTAGCTTCACTCATTCTAACAACGAGGTCAGTTTCAGGATGTAGCAATGGTTCATTATGATGACCTTCAAATAGGTGTAAACGAGATAATAAAGGACTACTCCAAATGCCATTTTGTTGTGTCATTAAAAATGGACCTGAAAAGCCGAGCACGTTTTTCTCTGTTTTGGGAAGACTGTACGCAAACCAAGCTCCTTGATCAGAAAACATAAGCCCAGATTTGTCTAATGAATCCTTTGGGGAAATCTGATAATCCAAAATGTTTTGACTCAATACCAAATGATCAAAACTTGGTGTTGACTCTTGTTGATCCGTTTTAGAGCAGCCTATAATCAAGAAAGTAATAAGTAATAGGTATGTATATTTAATCATCTTTTATGTGTCAGTTATACGCTTTCGCGAAAGCGTATACAATAGATTTCTCATTTTTAAATTACTTACAATATATCATAGAAATTGTTATCTTAAAATAAACCCATTTTTCATAGGGTCTTTTGGGTCAATCACAAAAGTTTGCATTCCTGTGATATGCGCAGTGCCTTCCACTTGAGGAATCACAGCAGTAAATGATCCATATTCTTCTTCTAAAATCACAGAACCAGTAAAGACAGAATCAGTAATACTCTCGATGGTCATGGTATCTCCATAGGTGATCTCGTTACGTTTTTTATGAATAGCCATTCTACCAGAAACCCCAGAACCAGTGGGGGAACGATCTACTTCTCCTTCGGCAAAAATGCACACATTTCTACTGTCATTTCCAGAAGATTGTTTTGTGTTGTCTACAAAAATGGTCCCATATAAGAAGCTCAAGTCTTCTTCATAAGGATGTAGAATGCCAGCATCTTCCTTCATCACTGCATGTTTTATATCCATTCCTTTGGTAATTAATTGTCTATACGAGTCAGGAGTTAGATCAAAATCAAATGTATTTTTTGCCATATCTACATAGGCATAAAAAGCACCACCATATGCCAAGTCATAAGTAACCATACCTAATCCAGGTACCTCAATAGTAGTATCCAAACTCACGACAAAACTTGGAACACAGTAAAAGCGAACGCCAGTAACTTCTCCATTTTTTACATGAACATACGAAGTGATACGTCCGCAAGGGGCATCAATTTTTATTTCATTGTCACCTTCAGTAACAGTTATCCAGT
>CAKZKZ010000283.1 GCA_937124495.1 uncultured Dokdonia sp.
GCATATATCTGATAGTTCCCATCTACATTCACGTATGATGTAGAACGTACTAGGTTCTCATCGACTACAGTTTTTGTTACAATCGCATCATTTGTAATATTCCCATTAATATTCACATAATACCCTCCTCCTTTTTGAAAGTCATAATTATTAAATCCTCCATAAACACTGTGATTATTTGACGGTGCTAGATCAGGATTTCCTTGTATGATATTTAAGGGATCAGAAACATCTACAAAAGGGTTTAATTGTGTCACTTCTGGCGGTCTATTACTTAGATTATATCCAAAATAGGAAGACATTTTTGGGGAGAAAGTATAATTCAAGTAAGAGGATAACTCTACAGCTTCAAAATCCTGTGTGATATTAAATGCTGGTCTTAAAAAATCTTCATTCTCAAGCCTTCTAAAAACATAGCCTACGCCAAAACTCACATTAAATTTATCGGTATTATATCGTAAACTTACCTCTGGTGTTGTGCGTATATTTCGACCTTCAAAATCTGAACTAAGTTCCAGATTAAAGGCATCAAATTGTTGTGTACTCTCATTAAAATCGAAGGTACTTCGTTTTCGAGTTCTATTATCATTGCGATAGCCAAATTCTAGGTCTAGAAATAACTTTTTCGCTATTAACGGCTGTCTATAGGTAACACCAAGATTATATCCATTTACACCTGCTTCTCCATCTGTAAATTGATCTCTATCAATCACTGAAGGGGTATCTCCAAAGATTTCTATTTCAGATTGCACAAAATCTTCAGATTCTTGTTTATTGATTTCGTTTTGTAGTCTAAATTTCAAAAAAGCTCCTTTATCCCCAAAGCGTTTTGTCAAGCTAATACTATTTTCAAAATTACCTCCTGTATTTAAAGTACGGTTATTTGTACTAGACTCATTGATACGCTCTCCTTGATCATCTAAGGACTCTTCAGTAGATGTAAAACGATTCTCATTACGATTGATTCTAAAAGCAGGTTTTATGTTTATTAAAAACGTAGAATCTACTTTTATGTTAACTGTAAAATTCGCGTTATGACCATCTACATTGCCATCAGATCGTGTAGTACTGTTTGTAAAGAAACGCCTATCTGGCAGGATATTTTCTCGTTCTGTACGCACCTCATCAAAGGAATTTGCTCCAGAGTAAAAATAATCGGCTGAGATGTCTATTTTTTCTCCAATAACATCGGCATAATTTGCTCCCACATTACGGCTATTTACAATACCTGCACCCCCACCAAAATTACGACCATTAACTCCAAAAGAGCCATTACTATTAAAAAACATAGAACCACCTCCACCAAAAAATTTACGTATTTCCCCAAAACTAAACCCTGGAGAATTCAAGTTATTTCCTCCTCCCAGCACACTCACACGTCTATCATTATCAAATACATTTACAATACCTGCAAACTCAAACCGCTCATCGGTCCCAACACCTCCTGCAATACGACCAAAAACACCTTTGTTATTCTCTTCTGCAATCGTAAGGTTAATCGTTTTGTTTTCCTGATCTCCTTCTTCACCAGCAAAGGCTTCGTCATCCGTTTTTGTATCTGTAACTTGAATTTTTTCTACAATCTCTTTGGTCAAGTTGCGAGTAGCAATCGTGGGATCATCACCAAAAAAAGGTTTTCCATTAACGAGTATCTTATTTACTTCTTTACCATTTACAGTAATCTTCCCTTCTTCATCTACCTCTACACCTGGAAGTTCCTTTAAGAGGTCTTCTATATTTGCATCTTTCTTGGTTTTAAATGATTTTACATTAAACTCTAAGGTATCTTTTTTAACGGTAATAGGTGCTCTACTTTTTACAATTACCTCATCCAACGATGCAACGTTAAAATCTATAAATATATCTCCAAGATCTACTTTTGGATCCGTCAGATCTATGATTTTTCTATAATTCTCATAACCTACAAATGAAATATTGACAGAAACTTCTTTTTGATTTGTTTTTCCTTCTAATGCAAACATTCCTTTTCCATTCGTAATGGTGTATGTAATCAAGGTAGTATCTTTTACTGTTTCCATAAAAACAGTAGCTGCTTCAAGAGGTTGTTGTGTCGTTTTATCTTTAAGAATTCCAGTAACTTCAAAATTCTGAGCTTGTGAGTATGCACTTAGAAGAAAAAGTAATAGGATAACGACGGCACGTAATAGTGTCATATAAACAGATGGTTGATTGATTGATGATGAACTAATTACTGAAACATTTGTCAGACAAGGTACCCTCTTAACATAGTTTAGCAAACAATTAACATAACCAGAAAATTCATGTTTTATTGAGCAACTTGAAGTTCTTGATCAACAAACGAAGTAAGGGTTTGTTTTTCAATTACTTGAATACCAATTTAAGTGCTACGACATCTTACTAAAATTGAAATAACTGGAAAACCCTCAAAATGAAAACGCAACCACGACTCTCCTTCTTTTTTGGCGTCTATTCCAGCAGGTAGATAAATCCCAATAGTTAAAAATACAGCAATGTAAGATTATAACAACATCTATTCTCCTAAGGTTTTATTTTTTTCTAAAATAGATAGAGATAGGCACTCCTGAAAAATCATACGCCTCACGTAATTTATTTTCTAAAAATCGACGATAAGGTTCTTTAAGATATTGTGGTAAGTTACAAAACAACGCAAACTGTGGTTGTGGTGTAGGTAGTTGCATACAGTATTTAATCTTGATATACTTCCCTTTATGTGCTGGTGGCGGAAATGCTTCTATTAAAGGCAAGAAGAATTCATTCAATTCACTCGTTTTTAAACGACGTGTTTTGTTTTGATAAACCTGCACTGCTGTTTCTATAGCTTTAAAAATACGTTGTTTATTAAGTACTGAGATAAATACAATAGGTACATCTGTAAAGGGCTCTATCTCTTGGCGGATTTGTTTTTCAAAGGCTTTCATTGTCTTTGTATCTTTTTCTACCAAATCCCACTTATTAACCAGAATAACAACTCCTTTTCTGTTACGCTCAGCCAACCAAAAAATATTTTGTACTTGCGAGTCAAATCCTCTTGTAGCATCAACAACTAACAAACAAACATCACTGTGTTCAATAGCACGAATAGAACGCATTACTGAGTAAAATTCTAGGTCCTCTTTTACTTTGGCTTTTCTACGAATTCCGGCAGTATCAACCAAGTTGAATTCAAATCCGAAACGATTGTATTTTGTATCGATAGAATCACGTGTTGTTC
>CAKZKZ010000284.1 GCA_937124495.1 uncultured Dokdonia sp.
CTAAATCTAGCTTTTATAATGCCTTCAAAAAAGTGACACAACTTACGCCTACACTATATAAAAAATCAAATATCAACTAAACAACTACTATCATTTAATAGATTTTTAAAAAACGATATATTCTCTTTTTACCTACAAAAAAATAAAATGGCGCTAGCGCTAAATAACGAGATAATAACCTCTCTCAAAGTATATGTTATGTACTTTATCCTATAGCAATATCAAAATAGTATATCTCACTATTTTTAAAATCATCCAATTAATTACTTGTGTTTAAATACGCTATAAGATAATATATATGCATGTTAGAATCGTTGATTACATATCAAAAATTCACTATTAATTACTATACACAACTATATTACATCATTCACAAACAACACTTTAAATAGAAATAAAACTATACGCCATGATCAATTTTTAACATGAAATATCAACATCTATAAAGTTGTCCAATATCTTTGACTATCAAGAATACAAGACCTCTATAAGAATAAACTTAAGTATTATTGCATCATAATTTTATCTCACTTTAATAATTAATTTATTATGAAAAAAAATACTTTAAAAGGTGCATTCTTATGTGCACTTTTAACAAGCTTTGTTGGCTTCTCCCAAGGAACTGGAACTACAGACAACTCAAGCGATTTTCCAACTGGTATTCAAAACAATCATGGTGTTGAAAATACACGTGGAGCATCAGTTCCATCTGTACTTGTTGCTGGTTCTCCTGGTAACCCAGATTGGCTTGACGATGTAGAAGCTAAATTAGACGGAACAGGTCTTGTCGCTGCTGATACTTTCCTTACTAGTGGTGGTACTCCAACATTAGCTGAGCTTCAATCCTATGACGCTGTATTAATATTTACAGATGCAGGTGCTGCAGATCCTATGGCTTTTGGAGATAACTTAGGTCAATACATTGACGGTGGTGGAGCTGTTGTAGATGCTACATTTACTCCTAATGTTCCTATTACTGGTGGATTTACTGCCTATGAGTTATACTCTATGTCTGGACAATCTAATGGTGCTAACTTAGGCATAGGGACTATCCTAGAGCCTGGTCACCCTACTTTAAGTGGTGTAACAAGTTTTGACGGTGGTACAGCTTCTTTCCATAATACAGCTGGAACTATTGCTGGTGGTGCAACCGTAGTTGCAGAATACACAACAGGTGATCCACTTATCATTGTTCAAGAAAATGTAGGTCCTGCAAATACAAGACGTACTTTCCTTAACTTCTATCCACCATCTATTGATGCGCGTGATGATTTTTGGGATACTTCTTCTGATGGAGCCCTTATCATGGCAAATGCTTTACGTTGGACATCTAACTTTAGTGATGGACCATCTGTTCTTATTGTTGCTTCGCCTGGAAATCCAGATTGGATTCTTGATGTAGAACAAAAATTAGAAGAAACAGGAACTCTTAATGCAGATACCTTCTTAAGTAGTACTGGAACTCCGACACTTGCTCAACTTCAAAATTATGATGCTGTATATTTATTTACAGATGCTGGTGCTTCAGATCCTGCTGCATTAGGAGATGTATTAGAAGATTACATTGATGCTGGTTTTCCAGTTGTAGATGCTACCTTTACTCCTAACGTCGCTATTACTGGTGGGTTTACTCAGTATGAATTATACTCTATGTCAGGACAATCTAATGGAGCTAACTTAGGAATAGGTACTATTTTAGAGCCAGGTGATCCAATCCTTACAGATGTATCTACTTTTGATGGAGGTACAGCTTCTTTCCATAATACAGGAGGAACTATTGCTGGTGGGGCAACTGTTATTGCTGAATACACTGACGGTTCACCTTTATTAATTAGAGCTAGTAATGTAGGGCCTGCTAACACAAGACGTGTTTTCCTTAATTTCTATCCACCATCTATTGATGCGCGTGATGATTTTTGGGATACTTCTTCTGATGGAGCTTTAATTATGAGAAATGCCTTATTATGGGCAATCAATGGGGTTGTTCTTAATACTGATGATAATCAATTAGCTTTAGATATCTCTGTATATCCTAACCCAGCTCAAAATGAATTAAACATCTCTAATACTTCTAATATTGCTATAGAGAAAACACAGATCATTGATATGTTAGGTAGAGTTATTACAACTATAGATGCTAACGAAGCTGCAAATAGAACTGTTGACATTTCAAATCTTACTACTGGTATTTACTTCTTACGTTTAGAAAGTACTGATGCTAGTACTGTCATTAAATTTATCAAGAAATAATCTTGACCTCTTTTTAATACAGTTATAAATTACATGTTATAAACCCTGCCATTGGCGGGGTTTATTATTTATATATCTTTACAGAATGTAGCCAAATAATTAAAATGACACACCCCTTACGCCAACATATTGAGGAAATAATCAATCTTACAGACGAGGAGTTTGACTTTGTCTTGAGCCATTTTCGACACATAAAAAAACGTAAACATCAATACATCGTACAACAAGGAGAAGAAGTTACTAAAGAATACTGGATACTAAAGGGGTGCTTAAAAAGTTACTTTATTGACGATAATGGAAAAGAACACATTATCCAATTTGGAATGGAAAATTGGTGGATTACAGATTATGAATCATTTGTAAAACAAACTAAATCTAAAACTTCTATAGATTGTATTGAAGATAGTGAACTGCTATATATTACTTTTGAAGACCGGGAAAAATTAACTTCGAAAATGCACAAAATGGAGCGTTTTTGGGCTAAAAAAAGCAAAATAGGCAGAATTGCTCTTCAAAACAGAATATTATCTTTATTAAAAAACTCTACCAAAGAACAATACGAATTACTTCTAGAACAATACCCAAAACTTTTTCAACGAGTTCCTAAAAAAATGATTGCATCCTATCTAGGTGTTTCTAGAGAAACACTAAGTAGATTAAATACATAATCTTATTTCTACTTTTCATGAATGTAATCTATATCACTTCATAAGTGTGACATACCTTCTTTGTGACTTTTTAGTTACACGGCATCTTTGTATAAAATTAATTTAGTACAAAAATATGCCGTACATCAATATTAAAGTTACTGATGAACAAGTAACAAAAGAACAAAAACGTCAATTAAT
>CAKZKZ010000285.1 GCA_937124495.1 uncultured Dokdonia sp.
ACAACCCTAGGTCGTGAAGGGAGTGATTATACAGGTGCCATTTTTGCGTATTGCCTAAACGCAGAGAATCTTACTATATGGAAAGATGTTCCCGGTGTTCTAAACGGTGATCCTAGCGTATTTAAAAACACCAAGTTACTAAAACGAATTTCATACAATGAAGCCATAGAAATGGCATTTTATGGAGCTTCTGTGATACACCCTAAAACACTACAACCCCTACAAAGAAAAGAAATACCTCTTTATGTAAAATCATTTATTACTCCAGATTCCCCTGGAACATTTATAGGAAAAGGAATACAACTTGATCCTATGGTTGCTTGTTATATTGTAAAGAAAAATCAGATTTTGATCTCATTATCTTCTATAGATTTTAGTTTTATCATGGAAGAAAATATAAGCGACATTTTTAACTTATTACATCGCTATAAAATGAAAGTAACCATGATGCAAAACTCTGCGATTAGCTTTTCTGTTTGTATAGAAAATAAGTTCAATACATTAGATTCATTACTTAAAAAACTCAGGGCAACTTATAAGGTACGGTGGAATGAAGGAGTTACCTTACTTACAATAAGACACGCTTCTCCAAATGAGATGAATATGCTTTTACATGGTCGAAAAGTACTTTTAAAACAAGAAAATAGAACTGTCACTCAGTATGTACTAAAAGAAGAGTAAGTATTGTATATTTGATTCTTCAGTAGAAATATGTAATTCATGAGTTTAGTTACCGCAAAAGAAGTTGCCCAAGCTATAAATGTTGATAAATTTGGCATTTTAGGCACTTTTTTGGGATGGTCACTCATGAAAACTCTTAAAATCTCTAGCTTAAATAAAATCTACGATCGCAATAAACACCTAAGCGATCTTGATTTTTTAAATGCACTTTTGGATGAGTTTAAAATCAAATTTGAAATTCCAGAAGAAGATCTTAAAAGGCTCCCTAAAACAGGGGCTTATATTACGATTTCAAATCATCCATTAGGAGGTATTGATGGGATTCTATTACTTAAACTCATGCTCGAACAGCGTGAAGATTTTAAAATCATAGCTAACTTTCTATTACATCGTATTGATCCTTTAAAACCTTATGTAATGCCCGTAAATCCTTTTGAGGATCGGAAAGATGTAAAATCAAGCATTACTGGTTTTAAAAATGCGCTTTTACATTTACAAAATGGAGCACCCTTAGGTATTTTTCCCGCAGGAGAAGTATCTACCTATAAAGATGATAAACTCATTATTGACAAACCTTGGGAAGAAGCAGCTATAAAGCTTATCAAAAAAGCAGAAGTTCCTATCGTACCTATCTATTTTCATGCAAAAAATAGTAGGCTTTTTTACCAATTATCCCGTATAAGTAGCACCCTACGTACAGCTAAACTACCTAGTGAATTACTCACTCAAAAAAACCGTACAATTAAGGTGCGTATCGGAAATCCTATAAAAGTAACTGCACAAAAAGAATATACAGATCTTCCTAACTTTACAGAGTTTCTTCGTAAGAAAACATATATGCTTGCTAAATCTTTTGAAACTAAAAGTCGTTTAAGCAACATACCACAAAATTTAAAAACGCCTAAAGAACCTAAAGAAATAGCGGTCTCCATAAACAGTGATTTAATCTTTGAAGAGATTAGTAAATTACGTAAAAATGATCGCCGCTTATTGCAATCTAAAAACTATGAAGTTTTCTTGGCTCCAGCTAATGAAATGCCAAATACACTTCAAGAAATAGGGCGCTTACGCGAAATTACATTTAGGGCCATCGGAGAAGGCACCAATGAGGCTATAGATCTGGATAAGTTTGATCGCTACTACCACCACATGTTTTTATGGGATAGTGATGCTAAAAAAATTGCAGGTGCCTATCGTATGGGGCTTGGCTCTGAAATATTTAAGAAATACGGAATAGATGGTTTTTATCTACAAGATCTTTTTCGCTTTGAGCCAGAGCTACATACCATGATGAGCCAGAGTATAGAGATGGGGCGTGCATTTATCATAAAAGAATATCAGCTAAAACCAATGCCTTTATTCTTGTTATGGAGAGGTATTATACACACAACCCTACGTTTCCCTGAACATAAGTATCTTATAGGAGGAGTAAGTATTTCAAATCAGTTTTCAAATTTTTCAAAATCTTTGATGATTGAGTTTATGAAATCTCATTATTATGATCCATATGTAGCGCAATATATTCACCCTAAAAAAGAATTTAAAGTACGCCTTAAAGATGCTGACAAAGAATTTGTTTTTGATGAAAGCGCTGCCGACCTCAATAAATTTGACAAACTCATAGACGAAGTAGAACCAGGCTCATTAAGACTTCCTGTACTTATCAAAAAGTACATCAAACAGAACGCAAAAGTGGTTGCATTTAATGTAGATCCACTATTCAATAATGCCATAGATGGTCTTATGTACATTCGTATTGCAGATCTCCCTGAAAGTACTGTAAAACCTGTAATGGAAGAATTTCAAGCAGAACTTGAAAAGAAATACGGTCATAAGAGTCAGGAAGAAGAATAGTTTTCACTCCTTGTAAATCTTTATCGGCTATTACCTCAGTTCGATCGTCCAAGTCGTATCTTATTTATCTAAAGCTATGGACCATTATGAACCAAAAAATTATAGTACTCATACTCTTTCTGTCGCTTATTAGTACAAGTTATTCTCAAACTATATCTGGTACAGTACACGACACAAGAAAAGGACAACCTTTAGTAGGAGCTACCGTATATATAAATGGGTCAAGCATTGGTACTATCACAAATGAAGAAGGGCATTTTTTTATTAAGGCAAACAAAAAAATAAATGGCTCTCTTGTGAGAAGTTATGTTGGTTATACATCTGTCGTTAGCGAAAACCCTGACGCAAACAAGGCAATTGAAATTATATTACAACCAGATTTAGATAATTTAAATGAAGTCTTTATTACTACTGATTCTTGGTCTAGAGAAAAAAAGATTAGAGAATTCAAAAAACAATTTCTAGGAGACACAAAAGCTGGGAAATCTTGTTTCATCCTTAATGAAGATGATATCTACTTAAATTATGATGAGCAAAACAAAACTCTTTTAGCAAATTCAGACACTCCTATTATTATTAGAAATAATCTCTTAGGTTATACTATAACATATGATCTTCAAGCATTCGAAGCAAAATATGATCAACCCAAAAAGAAACATCCACTCTGTAAATCTGTATATTATGATGGTTCTAGTTTTTATAAAAACCTATCTGAAAACGATGTCTCGTTAAATCGTTTTATAAAAAACAGACAAAAGGAATATAATGGCTCTTTCATACATTTTATGCGTGTACTTGTCACTGGAAATCTTAGAAAAGAAGGTTTTAAACTATTTAAAGGAACACGGCCAATAACAAAGGATAATGTATTTACGATTCTTCAAGAGTCTGACTATTATATTATAAGAATGAAACAAAATTTTCTCCTAAAATATAAAGATCAAAAACACTCTCTTGTCACTAAAGAAAAACTAGAAGAACCATTCATAATCCATCCATATGGCGCATATGTTCCACCTAAATCTATTCGATTTAGTGGACATCTTGCTTATGATCGTGTAGGTAATGCTTTACCTTTAGATTATACACCTCCCCATTTTAAGGAAGAAGAAACAACCAATGAATAGTATCTTTTTTCAGAGTACGCTTTCGCGAAAGCGATCACAACATCATTAAAACTAGTTTTTATACAATGCTTTCCCAGCAGCTTCGTACTTATCTCCAGTTGTCCACGTAGGGGTAATTGGATCATTTCCTATACTTCGTCCCGCAAGAACATATGCGCTAAAAAACTTAAATAAATAACCGTAATCTAATGTTTGCGCCTCATCTCCGGGTCTG
>CAKZKZ010000286.1 GCA_937124495.1 uncultured Dokdonia sp.
AATTTTCTATACAACACCCTAGGGTTCGTAACTACTTATGGGAATGGCTATACAATAAAGTTATAAAAGATCAAGGCATTATAGGACTGCGGTATGATTTTGTAAATGTACACCTTAAAGTAAAAGGCAGCACCTCAACAGAAGATATTCCTATTGGGATTATGGCCCTAGAAGAGTCTTTTGATAAAATACTTATTGAAAACAACAAAAAACGAGAAGGTATCATCCTCGCTTTTGATGAATCATTATTTTGGGAAGACAACAAAAAAGAACGACACTTTAAACTTGATCATAATACATATTCTAAACCTCTAAGGGATTTAAAAAATGCACCGATTCGAGTATTTAATGAAAACAAAGTGCTTTCTGACCCAAATCTTTCCAAGCAATTTGAAACTGCCAAAGATCTTTTAGAGGGACTACGTCAGGGAAAATATAAAGTTTCAGAAGTCTTTGATCTTGACAAACTAACCACCTTTGTTTCTCTTTCTTATTTATTTGGAGGAAATCACGCATTAATATGGCATAATTTAAGAATCTACTACAATCCTATTACAGGAAAACTAGAACCTATATCGTATGATTCTAACAGCGGGGTTCAACTGGAAACGATGAGACCTTTCCCTTTTTCTGAATCAGATGCTATATATGATAAAGAACTACTTAAAAAATTAAAACTAGTAAGTAGCTCTGAATATATTGAAAGGTTTATTTCTAAATATAGAGACGATCTGAATCGCTACAGGCTATCATTATATACTGAGTATTTAGATTTTTTTGATGAAAGTGTTCTAGAGTACAACAGTAATTACATAAAAAAGATCATCCATCCTGCAGCACAAATAACACCTAGTTTGATTTCATATACAGACAAATCAATGACAATAGGAATTAAAAATCTAACAGAACACCCCGTAACCATCACAGACCTATCTCATAAAGACGGAAGAAAACTAAGCGTAAGTCAATCGACTGAAATTATAGAAACGGGAGGTTATGAGATGATACAATTTGATCTAGATTCCTCTTTTATAAATGCTTTTGTTTCACAAAAAAATAAAAAAGGAGCGTTCCAATACCCAAAAGATGTTCAGAAACTTATCATATCACATCATATTGAAGGCGTGAACGTAGCACAGCAAACTTACATCAACCCTTATGAAAAAAACAATCAATTAGACAAAAGTATTACTGAATATAAGAATTTCAGAACTCCCAATTTTGATCAATTTAGCTTTGTAGAAAAAATAGCTGACTCTTCGCTTTCTTTTTCTTCTGGCACACACACACTATCTCAAAACCTAATTATCCCATCGGGATATAAAGTCACCATTCCTCCTGGGTTTCATCTCGATATTAAAAATAACGCCTCTATTATATCTAACGCCACAATCATTGCTATAGGCACAGAACAAGAACCTATCGTATTTGATTCTTCAGATAGTACTGGTGGCGGGTTATTTATCACAAATACAGCAGGAAAATCAATAGTAGACTATTGTCATTTTAAGAACCTATCAAATCCAAACTCTCCTATTTGGTCCGTTTCCGGCGCAGTCAACTTTCACGAAAGTGATGTCACCATTACCCGCTCTCTATTTTCAAATAATCGTTGTGAGGACGGGCTCAATATTATACGCTCTTCCTTCACCATGACAGATACTACATTTGAAGGAACGCAATCTGACGCATTTGACGGTGATTTTGTAACGGGAACCCTAGAACGATGTACTTTTATAAATGCTGGAAATGACGGCATAGACATCTCTGGGTCTGACCTGACCATTAAAGATATTATTATAAAAAACCCTTCTGACAAGGCTATAAGCGCTGGAGAAAATAGCAAAATTACAGGCGAAAACATAAAAGTATCTGGAGGCGAAATAGGTGTTGTAAGCAAAGATCTTTCAAAAATAAATCTTACTAATCTCAGTATTATAGATACGCGATTAGGCATTTCAGCGTTTCAGAAAAAATCAGAATATGGCGTAGCTTCTATTCAAATTTCAAAACTAACATTAGAGAATAATGAGCTTGATTATCTTATAGAAAATAAGTCTAGCCTTATGATAGATAATAAAGCCGTAGAAACTGTTTCTAACAATGTGATTGACCAAATGTATGGAAAGGAATATGGAAAAAGCAGTCGCTAAGAATAATCACAGATACGAACGTAAGTTCATTTATGAGCATATCACTCCTGAAGATCTTATAGAGACTGCTGTTCTTGCAAATTCTTTTTGCTTTCGCGAAATTTTCCACAGACGTACTGTCAACAACATCTATTATGATGATCAATCGATGAGTTTTTATCATCAAAATGTATCTGGAGATGAACGACGAGATAAATACCGATTACGATGGTATGGCGATGCATTTGAAAACATAGATAATCCCGTACTTGAAATCAAGAAAAAATACGGTACTGTCGGTGATAAATTGTCTTTCGCTTTAAGCGGATATACATATAACCTACAAGAGCAATCTCTCCCACAAATTCAAGAAAAAGTCTATCAAGACATCCTTGAAAATCATACACTAGAACTTGCTTTAAAATTAAGTAACCTCACTCCTTCTTTATATAATTCTTACGAGCGCAGGTATTTTCTATCTGATTGTGAAAAATATAGAATTACCATAGATTACAATATGGTTTTTTACAATCCTCATTTTAGAGAATATCAAATGACCAAAGCACAACTATCTGATGTGGTACTAGAATTAAAATACAACGTCTCTGACGATAAGGAAAGCCGTAAACTCACTCAGGCACTCACAGCTCGTTTATCTAAAAATTCTAAATATGTAAGAGGGGTTGATCTCATACACCACCAACAGAGTAGTTAACTTTATTTAATCTTATTTATGCGTATTTTTTGTTTTCTACTAGTGTCACTATCTCTTATTAATTGCACTTCTTTGAAAGACATCTATATGACTCCAACTTTTTCAGAAAATGGCGCTTTACATTGTGTCATCGAAATTCCTGGGGGTACTAGTAAAAAAATAGAATTTAATCCTGAAACAAAAACATTTGAAGTAGATCAAAGAAATAGCGCTGATCGTATTATTCCTTTTCTTCCATATCCAGCAAATTACGGGTTTATCCCTTCTACTGTATCTGACCGATCACTAGGAGGAGATGGAGATGCATTAGACATACTACTCATTGCAGAATCAGTTCCTACCGGCACCGTAGTTGAAGCAATACCTATTGCTATGCTTAAACTACTAGATAAAGGAGAATATGACTATAAAGTTATTTGTGTTCCTAGTGATCCTAAAAAACGTATTATAGACGCTACTACATATACACAGTTTGTGAAAAAATACAGTAAAGCAAAAGACATTATAGAGTCTTGGTTTTTACATTATGATACTGGTGGTGATGCATTAACAAGCGAAGGATGGGGAAATGAGAAAGATGCTCTTGAAGAGGTTACTAAAAACCTAAAAATTCAATAAACAACTTCAAATACAGTCTAATACAAGAACTCACTTCTGTATTTAACTTATTACCTGCCTAGGAATTTTGATTATAGTGTTGTTTTATATACAGACACTATTCTCCATGGACAAAAAAAGGCTTTTATTCATCTCAAACATATACTGCATATGTTTTGCTTTTTCCTTTACCTATTCTTGTAAAACAAAGAGCAAAGAGCTCATTGCAACTCAAAATAACACGGTCATTATAGACTTAAAAGAATCTGTAACTCCCGAACAGATTATAGCTGATTTTAATACTATCTCTCTACAGCAAGAAAAAAAAATAAGTAACGCACTCAACATACACCTTTTCTCTTTTGATGAAAATAAGATTCCTATTGACACTTTACTTCTAAAACTAAAAGAATCAGAAAAGGTTGACAATGCTCAATCTAATAAAAAAACGAACGCTAGAAACTAACATTATAAAAATTGATCTATGAAACATCTAATTACTTTATTTCTACTATTTGCAACTTTACAGGCAAGTGCTCAAGAGTCTAATTATGTAGAAGGGGACATCCTTATTCAACTTAAAAAAGGATATACAATTTCTGACTTAACAAACGACAGTAGTACGATTACTATTCTTTCTTCAAAAAAAATCTCTAATCCATTAAACATATACAAGCTTACTGTAGACACTTCAGTAAAAAATGAAAAAGAACTCATTTCAGAATTTTATCGAAATTCATCTACTGTAACGGCACAACTCAATCATTATACAACATCTAGAGAAACAACTCCTGATGATGCTCTTTTTGATCAACAATGGCAATATTTTCAAGAAAATGATAGAGATATAGATGCAGATGAAGCTTGGGATATAACAACAGGAGGCACCACTCCAAATGGTGATGTTATTGTAGCGGGAGTCATAGATGGAGGATTTAATATAAATCATCCTGACTTAGAAGAAAATTTATACATAAACACTGCCGAAATACCAGATAACGACATAGATGATGACGAAAACGGGTATATAGATGATGTCAATGGATGGAATGCTTATAATAGTACTGGCGAATTATTTGACGCACCTTTTGATGGTGGCCATGGAACTGCTGTATATGGTATTGTTGGAGCCAAAGGAAATAACGGAATAGGAGTTACCGGAGTAAATTGGGATGTCAAAGTAATGCCTATTTCTGGGTCAAGCGGAAATGAATCTATTGTCATAGAAGCGTATTCTTACATGTTGGAAAGCAGGATGCTATATAATGAAACTAATGGAGAAAGTGGTGCTTTTGTCGTAGCGACTAATGCATCTTTTGGTATTGATTTT
>CAKZKZ010000287.1 GCA_937124495.1 uncultured Dokdonia sp.
CTTTGTTGGGCGGTTTTGATTACTTGCGCTTTTCTATCTTTATAATGTTTAGTGGGTGGTGTATCTAGTAAGGCTCCGGTTTTTTTATTTTGAATTGGAGGCGGAGCAATTGCAGGATATGGCTCAGCAGTAGCTTTTTGTTTCTCAGTCATGTTAACATACACATGGTATAATGTGCGAAGCTCCCTTTTTTTGATTTCTCCATTAGGGTTGTTTCGATACTTCTTTGCGAGTGTATTGTATTCTTTAATCTCTTTTTCTGTAATAGGAGTAAATACCATTTCTTTCGGAATGTTATCTACATACATAACAATAGGTTTTACTTTTTTATCTACCCGAACACGTGTGAATTCTTCTTTCCCAGATGTGTAAAAATCTAACAAGTCTTTTTTAGAGACTTTTTTTTTATTAAGGATAAAAACTCCTCCTTGATTTTGATGGGATTCTATTTGCTCTTGCTTTGTTTCCATCCCTAATAATTGTTGTGTAACAGCAAGTTCATTACCTCCTGTTTTTTTGGGAGGTTTTGGTGCCTTTGAAGCTTTTGGTGCCTTTGGAGCAGGAGCTGGTGGCGGTGGAAGTGCAGGGTATGACTCAGCGTTTTTCTTTTGCTTTTCGGTCATTCTATTATATATATCATACATAAAAGTAACTTCTGATCTAAGAATTTGTCCGTTAGGATTTTTGTTATACTTCTTAGCAAGTTTGTTATATACGGCTATATCTTTTTTAGTAACAGGGTCTGTGTTTTCTTTTTGATTAGGTACGACAATAGGCTCTTTAGAAATATACGTCTTAGGTGCATTTGTATAAGGATGTCGTGTTTGTACATTAAGACTCTTGTTTGTTTTTACAAGGCGTAGTGCTTTATCAAAAGGGACCTCTTTGTTTTCATAAAAGAAGATGCCTCCTATATTGTTCATACTTTTAAGATGGTCTTCAACACTAGGTGGTGGTGGCGGTGGTGGTAATTGAGACTCTGGTGCAGGTGGAGCAGGGGGTGGTGGCGGTATCAAATCCATTCCTCCATTTGCTTTTGAATACTGTGTTTTTAAGAATTCTTTATTTAGTTTTTCAATAAAACCTTTATCAGCATTCTTAACGAGTATAGAAGGGTACGTTTCTGTATAATCCGTTTCTTCCCAATCTTTAGTAATCGCATCGATGTCTTGACGAAGTGTAGCTACTGAAGATTCCTTCCCATTAATACGAACACTTTTGTTTTTAATTTCGATGACAAATGCTTTCTCTCCATTTCTTTCAGCACCTTCTACATATTCTGTTGCATAGCTATTGGAAGTTTGTTGGTAGGTGCTCCCAAATGAAAATGCTTCTTTTGATTTTGAAGAAGTATCATCAGCAGCGGGAACATTTCCTTTAGCACGTACAATTTCTTCCTTAGGTGTTACTATTCTATGATAGCCATAATTTGCAGCTACTTTTTGAATGAATACTAAATCTTCATACGGAATATTTCCTTGTGAAGAAACATGAATGTTGATTACACGATCACGTTGTCCTTTGGTAAGATCTGTATGTAGAGATGCTAAGGCATTTTGTAAACCCTTCTTTTTGATTTTTAATTCTTCTACTATATAATTACCGTCTGTAGTGATTTCAAGATCAATACTTCTTGCATATATTTTTGTGTCCGTTTCTTTATATTCCTTCACACCTTCAGTAGAGCGTTTATTTTGTAATACTTTTAGAAGTTCATCGTTTGTACCACCTTGCTCGTTCCAATATGTGTTTGTCATAAGATTTACTTGTACATAATGCTTCCCATAGTTTGCAGCATTTTTTTCTAGAGTACTTTCTGTAAAGTATGGCAAATCACTTGGAGTATATGCTGTTAACACTTCATTGCTAACGCTCACTTGGTTTATCCATATACCATATTGACTTGTGTCTAACCATCTTTTAAGATCTTGTTTTGTTGGGTGTTTCTCTTTTAAATGATTTTCAGAAGCAGTATTTGGAAAAGTTAAACCCCTGTAAATTGACACCCCTTTTACACCGTACTCATGAAGAGTATCATATAGCATATCTACTTGATCTGCTTGTTCTGTTGTAGGCTCATCAATCGTTGCAATAATAATTTGTTGTCTTTCTTCCTTTGTTCTGTTTGTATTGAAGCTTTCAAGAACATTCATTAAAGAAGCATTAGTTGCAGGAAGATTATTTATGGTATAACGATCCTCTCCTAGAATTTTAACACTTAAATCTTCTGGAGTTTTTCCTCTTTGATAGATGTTTCCTTTATCATCTACGATAGCACCTTGTTTTATAGTAAAAGAAGACCATTCATCACCTCTCATAAACTCGAATCCCGTATCTGTCAAATTGGGGAAATACATTTTTTCATCTTCTAGTCCTTTTTCTGTAATTACCCAAGTGAATGTTCCCTCATAATTTCTAATCATAAAGGAGATTAGCTTTTCTTTATTTTCCCACAAACCAGAAAATTGTGTTTTTAAACTTTCCGTAGGAAGAATATATTTTTGTTCCCCAATGACTAATGTATGATCGATTGGGTCAATTTTAATTTCCTGTTTTCCTTCTTTGTCATTTTCTAAAAAATAAGCGCCAGACTCTTCTGTAATTGGTGTCGTATTATTGCTGTTTCCTCGTTTTAATGAAAGTAGACCACTTTCATTAGAAATAAGGATTGGATTTCTTTCTTGTTTTTGATCTATCCAATGTCCTTCTATGGCAAGATCATCAGTATTTACTTCTGCAATAATCCCTTGATTAAATACCAGTAGACACCCTAGAATGATAGGAATCAATAATAGCGCGCTTATAGCGAGTCGCTTTCGACTAAATGATTGTGATAACATAAGAATTCGTTTTTTTGTTGATGAATAATTAAATGGACTCTCAAGGGTAGTGTGATGAGTACTACCGGCATAATTCAAGAGTATGTGTTGGTATTGATAAATATCGTGTTCTTCTTTTATGGCACCTTGATCGGCTAGAAATTCGTGATTCAATGTGATTGATTTTTTTGTAATCCAAAACAATGGATTAAACCAAAACACGACCTGTAAAAATTCTATGAATAAAATATCTAAAGAGTGTTTTTGTCGCACATGAGTGGCTTCATGCGCAATCACTTCTGATGGAATTTCTCTGTTTTGATACCGCTTTCGCGAAAGAAAAATATACTTCAAAAACGAGTGCGGAATAATAGACTGTGTTAAGAGCGCTAGTGTAAAATCTGGCTGTTCTAGGGTTTCTGCCTGAGTGATTTTTCGCTTTAAGCGAAGTAAATTTAACATAAATCGTCCTCCAAAAAATAAGAATCCAACTCCATAGACACCCCATAAAATATAGGGGAGATAATTTGTTTGTCCCTCTATAATAGGGAGAGGAGACGAGGGGATGACGCCTTGATCGGGAATCTGTACAAAATCTTCGACCCAAATATCTTGAGGCACTTCTACCGTCGTATATGTAAAAGTGACTAACGGAATCGTGAGTGAGAAAATAAGACTCGTTAGTAAATAAAAACGCTTAAACTGGTGTAACGCTTTGCTTTCTAGCGCTATCTTATAAAATCCAAATAAGACAGCAAGGCACAAGGTACTCTTGATAAGATATGTAACTATCATTGCTTTCTTTTTTTAAGTTGGTTATCTATAATACCACGTAATTCTTCAAGTTCTTTTTCGCTTAAATCTGTTTCCTGTGTAAAGAAAGAAGCAAACTGTGAAGCAGAGTCATTAAAGAAGTTTTTGATAAGACCGTTTACATGTTTTGAAAAATAGTCTGTTTTCTTTACCAACGGGAAGTACTCTCTAGAACGGCCATACTGAACATAGTCTACAAAATTTTTGTCTTGCATCCTTTTAAGTAAAGTAGCAATCGTAGTAGTTGCAGGCTTTGGATCGGGATAGGCCTCTATGAGATCTTTCATAAAAGCACGCTCTTGTTTCCAAAGGAGTTGCATGAGTTGTTCTTCTGCTGCAGATAAAGCCATGTTGTTCTACGTTTTTAGAATTAACTCTACAAATGTAGAATAAAATTTTAATTCTACAAGTGTAGAGTGAAATTTTAACAGTTTTTTTATTCCTAAAAGAATAAAATGAAGCCTTCAAGAAAAGGTTTTGTTAAAATATAGTTTTTGATTCTGGAAAACCGACCGAAATTCTAGAATGTCTTGTATCGTTACTTGTGTGGAACTACCTGAATGCTATAAGTTTGTGTGTGTTGAGGAAGTAAATTATCATTTATTAATAAGCAAATATTTCTTTGTGTAAAAGAAAATTAAATGTCAAAAAAAGTACTATTTATAGTATTAGCTGGAGTGACAATTTTACTAACCTTGACAATTTTGGAGTGATAAGACTTAATGATAAGACTGTCAGAATAAGAGGAGCATTATTATAAATTCCCTCCCTGCAAAAAAATTAACAAATATATTTTAAGGAGGAACCCAAAAATCCAAAATAGAGTAGGGATAATTAATAATTTATTTAATATGAAAAATTTAAAAAATCTGAACATCAAAGGCGCAAAAATGTTAACCAGAGAGCAAACAAAAACAATTAAAGGAGGAAGTGAGAACAATATGGTATGTACTTGGGTTGGGGACGAATATATATGCTTTGATGTTATAGATGTTGTTGATGGTGAAGGGGGGTAATTAAATCGATTTAATTCTGAAAAAACAGGTTGAATTCTAAATAATTAAAGAATTTAACCTTTGTTTTTAAAATCACTGGAGAAAGATATCAAGCCATTAACATTTCTTAATTTCTATACATCATTAAACAATCTAAATAAAATATTATGAAAAATTTAATTTTTAAGTCTCAATACTTACTATTGATTTCCATGGCCATTGGATTACTTACTATCATTTCTTGTGAAAAAGAGGACGCAATAATTGAACCGGTAGAAGTGATTGAAAATACTGATTTTACTGGAAGAATGTTTCCACTAGATCCAGATTTACGAGAGCCCAATATCCCTAATCCGCAATATAATGCTCCTTGTGTGGTAAGATTGTCGTATCTATCTATTCTAAAAAGATGTCCTGAAAACTCAGGAGTAGTTAATTATTGGGTCAACATATTGAACTCACAAGGATTTGATGATATGACAAAGGGGTTCGTTACTTCTAATGAAGCGAGTGTTAAATGGAATTCTCAATATAATAGTTTTTTAAGTAGAGAAGGAGTCAGTAGTAATCAAGTCGATAAACTTATATATATTACTTACCAAGGTATGTTGTTGAGGGAACCAGATGTAAATGGGGGAATGGGCTGGACAAACCTTCTATATCAGAGCGGAATTAAGAGTGTTCTTAGAGGTATTGCTAACTCACAAGAGTTTCAAAACAGGTTAAATAATATCTCTACTGAGTGTACCAATGCTGCTAATCAGTGTATGTACTAAGCTATGATTAGTGGGTTTATTATTTTTCAAATTATAATGAGAGAAGTCAAAATCCATAACTAACTTTAATAAATCATATCTTTTGAAGTAAAATCTCCTTTTCATGAAGGAGGTTTTCTTTTGTTCAAAAATCATGATGTAATCTTATAATTATGAAAACATTAAATAGAGAGCAAACAATAGAGATTAATGAAGGAATTGATTGTGATGATGCAATCAATGTTTTTTTTAGAAAATCCTACACATATAAATTGGAGAGTCGTCATGAACGCTTGTTAATTATGTAAGATTAGATATAAATTATATAGAGGCTGTTTTAAAATAAAACAGCCTCTATATGATAATTTGCTAATCAAAATAGTTTAAAACTTCAGAAAATAGGGGTTAACATCTAGTGTATATTTAATTCTATTTTGTAACACTTAGAAATACTAATAACTAGTATTTTCATTTTCTGTTTGATCTAGCTTATTGGTATCACCAATGATCAAATACATTATTATAAATGATTATAATATTGTTGTTAACAGCCTTCATTTGATTGACATCTGTTAGAACAAATACGTCCAGAAATACATACCGGATTAGTTCCAGTAGTAGCTCCACTAGCTCCTCCATCTATTTGGTCTAGAGAGTTTATACCACCAACAATGATGTTTAAATTGTTCAATTCAGATATTTTCATTTTTTTAAGTACTAGTTTTTTACTGTTTTCGTTTTTTTTCATGAGATATAATTTTAAAGATTAATACAAGCCTAAAGTATGTAAAAGCTTCGTTATTAAATAGGTTATATTGAGACTCCTAATCGGGATTCTAGAATTTCGAGTGCCTCTTTATCGGGAAAATATATAAAAGGCTTATAGCTTTATATTATATAAGTAATCGCTACTTTATGGATAGTAATAAAACGATAATTTTTATATAGAATCCTTAATTTTAATAAAAAGACTAAGAGCCTTTTTTACATGACGGTTTATCGGTAATACATATTACTAAACTACCTCCGCCTTGAGGATTTTGCCCTCCATTAATTATATCTAAATTTGATAATTTAGATATTTTCATTTTTTTTAATACACCCTTTTTAAGATTTTCTTGTTTTTTCATCTGATTTATTTTTCTATTAGTATAAATTAAAACTAAACAAAAAGATGAATCAATAAGGAAAGATGGTAAGGGGATTAATCGGTATTCTAGAATATCGAGTAGAAATAGGTTGCTAAATATTTATAGCTATACCAAAACGTTAGATTCTTAACTTAGCTTTTCAAGATTTTTAATAAAATAGGAAGGTTTTATTTTTGCTTGCTTATAAAAAGCATTAGAAAATGTCTCTGCATTATTATAACCCACAGTTTCAGCTATAGCTTTGATTGTAAATTTTCTAAGCATCGTGTTTTCTTTTAATTCTTGAATAGTATAGTTAATACGTAATTCATTTAAATAATTAGTAAATGATTTGCTTTTAAAATGGTTAATTACCTGAGATAAGTACTTCACATTTGTCGAAATCATATCTGATAATGATTGAGCTGTAATACCAGGTTCTAAAAACTTTTTTTCTTTTTCAAATTCTTCTAGCTTATCTAATATATGCTTTATGTGTTTTTCAGGAACATTTGCAGTTAAATTCTTTTTGTCTTGCTTTTTTGCAGAAGGAGTCGTCGTTTGGTTTTGGGTAACCAATTTTTCAAATCGAGATCTATAAATTATTTTCTTTCTGTATTGAAAATACACGAGCCCACCTAAACAAGCAGATAAAATAATAAGCCATGCAATTTTAGATCGAGATGTTTTTGTTTCGTTTTGGAGAGCTTCTTTTAATGATTGCTGCTCTTCTAGCAGTAACTGAATATCATAATCTATTTTTACTTTATTCCGAATAAAGGTTTGATCATTTAAATAATTATCTAAGATTTTGTTCAGCTTATCCAGATAGATATTTTGATTTTGAATATCATTCTTAGTTTTATAATAATCCTTTAAATATTCGTATGTTTTTACATGTTTATATTGAGGGGTTGATTTTAATGAACCAAGTGCAGAATCTGTTTTTTTAAAAAAAGGAATAGCCTTTTCTATTTCAATAAGGTCATAATATGATTTTCCTTTGTAAAAGTAGCTGTCAATGATATTAGAATTATCACCAAGGTTAATCATTTGTGGTAAAGCGATATTAATACTATCTATAGCTGCTTGGTAGTTTTTCTGTTCGTATTGATTAATACCCTCACATAAAGTGAAATAATTTTTTAAGATAGAGAGATTAGGGTTCGCATTTTTCGCTTTGCGATAACCAAGATGATTATAGTAACTAGCAGAGTCATGCTTTTTAAGGCCAATATAGGTTTCTGATAATAAGTGTAGTGCATATAAGTACCGAGCTTGATATTGTAATTCTTCTTTCTCTTCATAATAGTGTAAGCATTTCTTTAAAATGGTCAATGCTTTCTCTTTTTCATCAAGATGTTCGCTACGTATAATGGCAAAATAATAATCTATTCTATATAAGAGGTCTATGTTGCCTTTTGTTTTTGCATATTTCCTAGCTTCATTTAAATTAATAATGGTTTTTTGAATATCTCTTTTTCCTAATAAATGGTATTGCGCTTTCGCGAAATATGAAGAAGCTGGATAATCCTTACTTGCATTTGTTTTAGTATACTGAATAATGCTATCCAAATAATTTATATAGTCAGTTCCATCTTCATGTTCTCTAAAGAGGTAATAATTGTCATAACCAATGGCTATATGGAGGGTGTCTTTTTCTCTTTTAGCTCTTGTTAAATACGTTTTTAGGACTTTACTCGTAAGTAAACTATCCCTGTCATAATAATCATAAAATATATCTTGTAATTGATCGTAACTCTTTCCTTGAAGTGAATCTTCTGCTTGTTGAGCTTGACTTATGGTAGCAACTAGTAAGAAAGATACAGATAATAAAAAAATATATAATTTTTGACTCATAAGAATTGTAATAATAGATTTTCAGATGGTTTAATATATTCTAAATTATAAAAATATAACGATTACAATATATGAAGCATTATAGTTTCTGAAAAGTAATGATATTGCAACAAGTTGTGTGCCAAGACATAAGTTTAACAAAAAAAGGCCTCCTTTTCAGAAGACCTTAAAGTATACATACTTTTGATAAATTAATTACGTCCAGCGCGTACACCGCCATCAATATCCCAAATCGCTCCAGTGACCCAAGAAGCTTTGTCAGATAATAAGAATGTAATTGTGTCTGCTACATCTTGAGGTGTACCATTACGTCCTATAGGATGAAATGCATGAAAACCTTCTAAGGCTTTATCTGCTTCTTCTTTTCCTCCAAAAACACCATGATATACAGGTGTAGAAACGACTGCTGGAGATACTGCGTTTACTCTGATATTATCATCAGCAAGCTCCATAGCAAGGTGTTGTGTAAGCGAGTGTAATCCTGCTTTTTGCATAGAGTAGGCAGAAGAAGGCGTTGCTTTTACAGCTTGTTTTGCCCACATAGAACCTACATTTACAATAGCACCACCTTGTGTGTCCTTCATCTTTTTTGCAGCAGCTTGTGTGATGAAAAAGAAACCTCTATTCAAATCTTGGTAGGAATCATAATCTTCTTGTGTATGGTCTAAGAATGCTTTTGGGCCAAAAATTCCTGAAGCATTTACAAGATAATCTAAGTTACCCCAGTTGCTTACTTCATTTGTGAAGTTTTGTACAGCGGCTGTATCTGTAATATCCAATTGGTGTTTTACCAGGTTAGGTGCATCTGCTACTTTACTAGGTGTACGACCTGCTATATGTACAGTTACTCCTTGTGATAATAAATTTTCTACTGTTGCTAGACCGATACCACTTGTACCTCCAATGACTAATGCTGTTTTGTTGTTTTCCATAATTTGTTTTGTTTTATTTTTGTTTGTAAAGTTTAAATTATAGACAGACAAGTCTGTCTTTTTATTAGTAAATTTTTTTATGCTATTAATTTTTTACAAAGTGTACGAGCTGTTTCTATGGGCCATATTTCTTGATGTAAATGACTTTCTGATAAACCTCCTTCATAAAGGATATATATCTGTTTTGCGTATACTTTTTGATCTGCTTCTGTGATTTCAGGAATAGCAGAGAGGAGCTCTTCTATATAGGTTATAAGGACTTCTTTTCCAGTTTGGATGACTGCTCGGATGTCTTTATTTTCTTTAGGAATCTCAGATATCGTATTGAGACACCAACACCCATTAAAATCATTTTGATTATAAAATGCTGTTAGAAAATCAAATAACGCCATCAATTGATCTTTGCCGCTATCATACTCTGCTATAAAGGGTTTTAATTGCTCAAAAAACAACTGATCCTTGTATTGTAAATAAGCAATACAAATATCTTCTTTAGATCTAAAGTGATTATATAAAGTAGCTTTTGCAATACCTGCTTCTTTTATAATTTCATTAATACCCGTCAGATTATAGCCGTTCTCGTAAAATAAACGAGAAGCCGTTTCTATAATAGTTTGTCTGACAAGATTGTGTTTCATAATGCAAATATATAATAAATTTCTAAAAACAGACAAGTCTGTTCATTTTTAATAGTCTGTTCACTTTTTTAAACCTTACAGGATTGATTGTTTAATTTCATATTCTTGAGAAAGTTCTTTCATTTTTTTCGCGAAAGCAGTTTTATAATAGGCAGGCATTCCAGCGCTATTTTGGAAATACGTTTGGTATCGCGGGAGTAATTCTGGAAAATGTTTTTTTATAGCCTGAAGCATTAGTGTTTTACTATCTGCTTTTCCAGAGCCAAACAATGTGATGGTTGCTGGTAATACATAATGCGCTTGCATTTTTTTAAATGTAGAAAATAGCAGCTCTAAGTGTGCAGTTGTATCAGAAATAAAAGGGAGTAATGGCATCATACTCACACCAGATAAGAACCCTTCTTTAATGGTGTTTTCTATACTCTGTAAACGCAAAGATGGTGGGGTAGCACCTGGCTCAAAAATACGGCCAACATTGTCGTCTAATGTGCTAAAAGAATACGAAATAATGGTTCCGCGTCCAAGCGAGTTTTCTAAATCTTGAGGTAGGATGGCATTTTTATCAATTTGGTGTAAAAGATCATAATCACGCGCTATCATATCAGATTTTGTAATGATATGTACAGGAAATCGATATTTTGCGATGAGCTCTAGTGCTTGTCGCGTGAGTTCATATTTTTTTTCAATGTGTAGATAAGGATCGGTGGCAGATGATAAAACAATGATTCCGTATTGTTCTTTTTTTGCTCTATTGTATAATTGTCTATCTAATATTTCAATAGCATTTGTCTTCACCGAAAGACTTGTCTCTAAATTACTACCATATTTACTTCCTCGTATATAACAATACAGACAATTAAAAGAGCAACTACTATACATATTTATAGTATAGTCATCTAAAAACCAAGAATCACGTTTTTTGGTTTTATTAAGTATAGATTTAACTTCAATTTCCCTTGGCATACTGATGTCTTTCTAATCCTATTGTTACTTTTTTTCTAAACCAAGCGGCTACACTTTGGGTGTTGTTTAGTTCGCTTTCGCGAAAGCGTATAATATCTGGATGAAATTTAGCAGTTGTTTTTGCAGCCCATCCAATACCTTGTCGTATTTCTTTATCGTTGGTGTTTGCACACGTTAATAAGAGATCAAAGAGTGTTTTTACATGCTCTTTTGGTAACCCTTTTTTGATGGCATAATGGATTCCCGCACCCAGAGATCTAATCACCCAATGGCTTTCGTGTTGGGTCTTTTTCTCTATAATAGAAATCGTTTTTTCTGGTGTTTGTAAGAGGGATACTCCCCATACACGTTCTCCAATGATATCGCATACATACCAGATATCTGCGTCTGCAATATACTGCGTTGCTTTTTGTATGGACTCTTCATAATGATCTTCTAATCGCTTTTGAAGCATAATGCCTAAGATAACATTACCACCTTCTGTTTTCAAGGATTGGATTTGATCACAAAACGGAATCTGATCTATGTCAAGAAGCGTCTCATACAATTGAGTTGCACAAAATTCTAATAAAGGAAATTTTACTTTATGGGATAAAAGGGTGTTGTATACCGCATTGCAACAAGAAGCAACACCTTCTTGATCGTAGGCAAGAATGCACTCTTGGAGGCGTATTCTTACGTCAGATTTTCGAGTGATGTATTGCATAATGATTGCTTATTTTTTGAGCATAAATATGAATCACGCTCTAGATCATGCTTCATACGATGAACAGATTTACGCATAAAAAGATACGGAAGTCCTACGATTAATAGGTTCATGAAACATTAAAAAATATAAAGTAAAGAAGGTGGTTTTAAAATCTTATTATTGACAGAAGATTCTGAAAATACTAAAGTCCTTTACGTTATTGCTAACCTAAAGGACTTTAGTATTTATTAAAGTAAATTTTACTTGTTTTTTAAGGCCGTAAAGTGCTCATAAAAATACGGTATGGTCTCTATACCTTTTAAGTAATTCCAAACTCCAAAATGTTCGTTTGGAGAATGTATCGCATCACTGTCTAAGCCAAATCCCATTAAGATCGTTTTGCTTTTCAGCTCTTTTTCAAAAAGTGCAACAATGGGAATACTTCCGCCACTACGTTGTGGAATCGGTGTTTTTCCAAATGTTTTTTCGTATGCTTTTTCGGCAGCTTGGTAGCCTATACTATCTATGGGCGTTACATATCCTTGCCCACCGTGATGTGGTGTTACTTTTACAGTCACACCTTCTGGAGCGATGTTTTCAAAATGTGTTTTAAATAACTCGGTAATTTCTTCCCAATCTTGATGAGGTACTAATCGCATTGATATTTTTGCGTATGCTTTACTCGCAATCACCGTTTTGGCGCCTTCGCCAGTATATCCTCCCCAAATTCCATTGACATCTAGGGTTGGACGTATAGAGTTTCGTTCATTAGTGGTGTATCCTTTTTCTCCATATACAGCAGCGATATCGAGTGCCTCTTTATAGTTCTCTAAACTAAAAGGAGCTTCGCCCATTTTTGCACGCTCTGCAGCAGTCAGTTCCTCTACTTTATCATAGAATCCTTTTACGGTAATGTGATTGTTTTCATCGTGAAGTGACGCAATCATTTTTGAGAGTATATTGATAGGGTTTGCAACAGCTCCTCCGTACAATCCACTATGTAAATCTCGATTAGGTCCAGTAACTTCTACTTCTACATAACTTAAACCACGTAGTCCTGTTGTGATACTAGGAATATCATTTGCGATCATTCCTGTATCAGAAATCAAGATCACATCATTGGCTAGTTTTTCTTGATTACGCTCTACATACCAGGCAAGATTGACACTTCCTACTTCTTCTTCTCCTTCAATCATAAACTTGACATTACAAGGGAGTTTGCCGTTGGCTGTCATGTACTCCATGGCTTTGACATGCATGTACATTTGTCCCTTATCATCACAAGCTCCACGAGCAAAAATAGCGCCATCAGGATGTTTGTCCGTTTTTTTAATCACAGGTTCAAATGGTGGAGAATCCCATAAATCTAGCGGGTCTGGTGGTTGTACATCGTAGTGTCCATACACCAATACTGTCGGAAGATTAGGGTCTATGATTTTATCTGCATACACGATAGGATACCCTGGGGTTTCGCATATTTCTACAGTGTCACATCCAGCGGCTTTCAGACT
>CAKZKZ010000288.1 GCA_937124495.1 uncultured Dokdonia sp.
GGCACAAACAGAATATAGAAATTCCGCAGAATGGATGTTTGGCTTTTCACAAATGTGATAAGTGCGAGAAAATGATTTCTGTCCCCGAAGGAAGCAATAACTGTTGTGTCATCTGTTGTAATCTCATCATCAGAAGATGAACAGCTGGATAGTGTGATAGAAAAGCCAATAGCAATTAAAAATAGCGATAGATATTTCATTGGTTGTTTTTTAGTATAACGTATATATAGGCGGATTGCGTATGTCTTAGCAATACGTTTTTTATTCTTCATCAATTAGTGTACCCTTTTTTATATAAACGTATAAAATATAGAAGAGTAAATATGTTTTATATGCTTTCGCGAAAGCGTACCACTTTTTTCATAACTTTACTACGTTCTTATTGAGCTATATGGCAGAGTTTATTAAAATATATGAAGAGAATCCTAATCCTAGAGATATAGAGCGTATTGTTTCTATTGTACGAGAAGGAGGTTTGATTATTTACCCTAGTGATACGGTGTATGCTTTAGGGTGTGATATTACTAATAATAGAGCTTTAGAGCGTGTCGCCAAAATTAAAGGTGTCAAGCTTGCAAAGGCAAATTTCTCTTTTGTTTGTAAAGACCTAAGCAATCTTTCTGATTATGTAAAACAGATAGATACTGCTACGTTTAAACTTCTCAAAAGAGCGTTACCAGGCCCATATACATTTATCTTACCGGGAAATAATACATTACCAACCGTCTTTAAAAAGAAAAAGGAAGTAGGAATTAGAGTTCCTGATAACTTAATAACAACGACCATTATTGATGTTTTAGGAAATCCAATTGTGTCTACGTCTATTTATGATGAAGATGAGGTGGTAGAATATATGACCGACCCTGAACTTATTTTTGAGAAATGGGGTGACCTTGTAGATGTCGTTGTCGATGGCGGATATGGTGATAACATTCCTTCTACCGTGATTGATCTTACCAGTGGAGAACCTACGTTGATAAGAGAAGGGAAGGGAAGCCTAGAAATATAATCTCACACATCACACATTTTATAAAAGCAAAAAGCCTCTAAAAAAAGAGGCTCTTAACTAAATCTAATTAAAGATTTGGGGTAAATATACTAGCTTACGACTAGTATGTGGGTATCTTAATCGTCGCTTACTGCGATCATTGTATCTGTATTGAACTTATTGTTCTGATAAGCTAATTCTTGAAGGTTGAATGTATTTAATACATCAGGGAAATTTCCAGAAAAGTTATTATCAAAAATGCTTAATTTTTTAAGTGAATCTAAAGAAGCAATACCAAATGGCAAAGCTCCATCAAAACTATTACTACTGATTTGTATATCACGTAATTTCTTTAAATTCTCAATAGATGCTGGAAGCGGGCCATAAAAATTATTGCTATATAAACTTAGTCTTCTAAGATTTGTTAGCGCTCCTAAATCATTTGGTAACTGTCCAGTTAAATTATTAAAGAATAGATCTAAATACTCTAAGCTAGCAAGATCTGTTAAGTGTGAAGGAAGATTTCCTTCTAATTTATTAAAAGAAATATTTAAAACTTTCAATCCTTTAATCTCAGTAATAGATTCAGGAATTGCCCCTTCTATATGATTCTTGTGTAAGTTTAAAACTTTCAAGTTTGCTAAGTCCCCAATACTTTTTGGTAATGTTCCAGTAAGATTATTATCAGTAAGTGTTAGAGCAATTACTTTATCATTTAAGATAACGACACCTTTCCAAGATTTTGGAGATTTTTTAATGTCCCAAGAGTTGGTCCAAGAATCACCATTGGTTTGTGTATAGATATCAACTAGTGCTTGTTTTTCAGCTGGGTTGATTTGAGCAAGAGAACTAAAAGAAACGAATAGCGCTAAGGCTAGAGTTGTAAAGATTTTCATAGGGTTGCTTGATTTGGGTGATATAAAAATACAGCGATTCATAATGCAAACGATAAAGTGCCCCCTTTTTTCGATCAAATACTCATAATTTTAACATTTACAGCAGAATTTTGTGTATTTCGTCGATTCATCGATGGTGAGAATTGTGTATTTCATCGATGAAGTACATTTTTGTATTGATGAAATACTCAAATTTGCTACTTTTTATCAAAATCGCAAATGATGAAAACCTTCAAGAGAGGTGTGGGTTTTACGTAACGTAAATAGCATGCTTTTTTTGAGTAAAAAACTGACATTATGAAAGTAACCGATTCTTATAAATAGTAGACATTATTAGTATACTATAAGCGTATTATAAATCTTTTAAAAAACATGTAAAACAACAAAAACTGTCTATAATTAGACAGTTTTTGTTGTTTTACAATAGTAATAGTTAAGTCTTATTCTCACACGACTCATTTAAAACCTATATCCTAACAGATACGCCTCCTCTAAAAAAACCATCGGGAGAGGTATAATCAAACTTTGTGATATGTATTTTTTTCTAGCTTTACTACCAAAACGAGAGGAGTTACTACGCTAAATTTACTGTCTAAGGATATATGTGTCTGATTTTCAATTTTCTAAAAAAAAATACGTAGATTTATAATCATCATAAAAATTTAAATTATGTTAAAAACAATTTCAAAATTAGGCTCTGAACTGAATATGTCAGAGAAAAAAGCCATTTCAGGCGGGTGTCCTCCAGTTTGTAGTTCTAACAGGGATTGCCCTAGAGGGTATGCGTGTCTTATTACAAGTTGCGAACCAATGTAAAAGATTTTTAATTTAAGTATAAAAAAAGGCTGAGATAAAATCTCAGCCTTTTTTTATACTTTTTGTTTTTATCTACAAACGATATCCAAAAGAAATACCTCCTCTAGCAAATCCTTCAGGAGAGTTGTCATCATCGCCACCTAAGTAACGGCCACCACCTAGAGATAGTTCTAAAACAAAACCATTTCTACTTACCCATTTCTGACCTATAGAAACACCTACTCCAAATTTATTCCAAGTATCTGTACTTCGTGATGTTACTTGTCCATCTGCAATAATGTCAAATATTGCATCACTGTCGCCACTTGCATACTGTAAAAGACCTTCAGCAAAGAAACCTCTGGCTCCATAATCTTTTTTATTAAAGAAGTATTGTCTGTAAAACCCAGTAAACGCAAAATTTTGATTAAAATCAATGTCATCATCATTATTAAGGTTTACATTAACACTGGCACCAACTCCTGAGTACTTACTTAAAACATACTCATAGCTTACATCTAATGCTGGTACAATAAGCCCTTCTAATACATCTATTCTAAATTCGTGTTTTTTGTTATTAATCTCATTCAAGTTGACAGGTTGATCATCTGTGTCTTCTTGAGCAAATGTAATTGCAGAAATAGCTAAGCATAAAATTGTTGTTATTTTTTTCATAAGATTGTAGTTAGTGATAGTACCTCAAAATAGACCTTATATGACTTTTTTGACTATCAAATATTAATGTGGTTTATTGTTATATTCTATAGATTCATAGACTATAAAAAGGTTGCTTCTAGTATATGTACTTAACCAAAGATTAACATCCTTTAGCATATCTATAACATCATATTGAATAATGATGTTTCATGTCATAACAAATTATGTGCCAAATAGACAAAAAAATAACGACCCTATATAGAGCCGTTATTTATTACTTTAAGATGTATATCTAATTATCACATTTTTTTTTGAGCAGTAATCTCAGCAATCTTAACGATAACTTCTACGGCACGCATCATACTTTCTACAGGAACATATTCATAACGTCCATGAAAGTTGTGTCCACCTGCAAATATATTTGGACATGGAAGTCCCATAAAAGAAAGTTGAGATCCATCGGTACCACCACGTATGGGTTTTATAAGTGGTTTGATATCTAACGCTTTCATTGCTTCTTCGGCAATATCTACAATATGCATGACAGGCTCTACCTTTTCTCTCATATTATAGTATTGATCTTTAATCTCTACCGTTACCACCTCTTTTTCTAGTTGTGCATTGAGTTCACTGGCAAGCTGTATCATCATCTTCTTACGTGCCTCAAAATGATCTTTGTCATGATCTCTTATAATATATTCTAGCGTTGTATTGTCTACACCGCCATCTATACTATATAGGTGAAAGAACCCTTCGCGATCTTCGGTATGTTCTGGAGTTTCTAGTCTTGGTAACGAGTTCATATAATCTATAGCGATATACATACTGTTTACCATCTTGCCTTTGGCATAGCCTGGGTGTACAATCTTACCTTCTATGGTCACCACTGCACCAGCTGCATTAAAATTCTCATATTCTAGTTCGCCTATTTGACTCCCGTCCATGGTATAGGCCCATTCTGCACCAAATTTTTCTACATCAAATTTATGAGCACCACGACCTATTTCTTCGTCAGGTGTAAAACCAACTCTAATAGGACCATGTTTGATTTCTGGATGCGCTAATAAGTATTGCATCGCTTCCATAATCTCTGTAATACCCGCTTTATCATCAGCGCCTAGTAGGGTAGTACCATCGGTGGTAATGATGGTTTGTCCTTTGTATTGTAATAAGTCATCAAAATAATCTGGCGATAATACAATGTCTTGTTCTTTATTTAGTATAATATCCCCACCGTCATAGTTTTCTATAAGCTGTGGCTTTACATCCTTTCCTGTAAAATCGGGTGTGGTATCAAAATGAGATACAAAACCAATCGTAGGTACTTTATGAGCAACATTAGAAGGAAGTGTTGCCATGATATATGCATTATCATCTATAGATACATCTTCCATACCCATCGCTTTTAATTGATCTGCAAGAATCCGTGCAAGATCCCATTGTTTTTCAGAACTAGGTGTAGTATCACTATTTGGATCACTTTCTGTATCTATCGTTACATAGCTTATAAAACGGTCTATTAATGCTTGTTTATCAATCATATTCTTTTCATTTCCGCGAAAGCGTACATCTCATTCCGCTTTCTTGATTTATATTATATTTTCTATACTATTTCTTCTAAAAATCTCAAATTCCAAATTCCAAATTCCAAATTCCAAATTCCAAATTCCAAATTCCAAATCACTCAATCGCCTTGTGTAGGGTTTCAGGTTTCAAGTTCTAGGTTTCATGTTTCAAAGTCCCAAAAACTTCCAACTTCTGACTTCACACTCCCCACTGTCTTTTTTCTCTTTTCTTTTTTTTCAAAAAATTCCAACACCCTTCACTCAGCATCCAGCACCCCAACACGCTTTACTCCTTCACTTCTTCTTCCTCTTCTACGGTATAAAAATTAAGAAAGGCCTCATACACGGCTTTA